>DATNPE010000220.1:0-2838 GCA_036703355.1 Allocoleopsis sp.
CTCGTGCCAGCGCTGGATTTCTTGAGCCGTCGCCAAGATGTTGTCTTGGGCTTGCTTTTCTTTCAGCCGCAGGTCTGCCATCAGCCGCAGCGCTTCTTCTTCCTGTTCCCGCAGTTGTTCTTCCAGAGCTTGCAACTCCAAGTGAGGATTATTTCGCAAAAACTCTTCTAGTCGAGTTTCTAGGAAACGGCTGAAATCTTCAAATAAACCCACGGCAAGAACTCCTGCGGTCGGATAAAGCTTTTCCTGATGGTAGCAAGGGGGAACCCCAAGTCTGCTACAAGCTTAAGGAAGAACTTACGAAGAACTGGCTCAGTTTGAAGACCGCTTAAAACTCTTGCCCAACATAGACTGATCGCACTTCACCATTGCGGCGAATTACGGCTTCTTTGTTGCTCACTTTGACCAGGGTCCAACCACTAGCACCGATAGCTTCTCCTAAGTTGATGCGTTGAGTGCTACCACCAATAGCAAACAAAGCCGCAGAGCGATCGCCCCATTCCACAACCCCTTGCAGCGTGACTTTTGGTGCAGGCGCAGCAGGGGCGACGGGGGCAATGGCGACAGGCGCAGGCGCAACGGTAGGCATGGGAATGACAGGCCGCACAATCACCGGACGTGGTGCCGCTGGTACAGGAGCAGGCGCAGGGCGGTTGTAGGGGCGTTGTGGAATTTTTGGTAAGGTGTAGATTCTTTCTAAGGCGCTAGGAATCCGCGTCAGCGGTTGAGCTAAGTTGCCTGTCACTGGCACGGTGGGCAAAGTTCCAGCAGGCTGGGGTGCGGTGGTGGGAACTGCGGCTACTTGTTTGCCTGGGTTTTCGAGTTGAGCAATCACTTCTAGCGATTTCTGCACATACTGACCAAATTGAGCATCTGCTAGCTCTTTGGCGCTGGGAGCGGTGGTGGTGACTGAAGTGGTGGAGTTACTAGCGGGAAAGAAGCGCCCTAGTTTGCCCTGACTGCCTAACCAAATCAAGATGGTGACGAGCACTGAAGCACAAGCGGCTCCTAGCAATAGCTTGTTGAAAAGTGAATTGAACTGGTTTTTGGGCACCGAGCGATCGTCGGTTCCTGCCAGTGCTGTGTCCAAGGCTTCGCTACGAACAGGCTGGGAGGTAAGACCTTGGCGGGGCATGAGAGCGGAGGCCAAGATCATTTGCGGGATGGCGAGGGCTTGTACTGAGGTGTTTTCGGGCGGTGTGGTTTCGGTGGGGAGGGAGGTGCCGCCTTCTACAACGCGATCGACATCTTCAAATAGCTCATCCATCAATTTGTCAGCGTAGTCTTCGACTGACCAAATTGGACTCGATAGGGAGGCTTCTAGTGAGTCTGAGGCCATCTGATTGGTTACGACATCCTGGGACATAGACTGCTCGCTCGGTGACAGTTCAATGAGTGCTGGAAGTTGGGTTTTGCTGCTCAACCAGCCAATCTAAGAGAAGGTAGTTCTAGTGCACCCTGAATGGCTGAAGCTTGTTAAGAGAATTGAATATGCGATCGCGGCCCCACGAGTAGATGCTGCTACTGGGGAGGCGAAAAGTCATGAGTAGTTTACAGGAAGAATACACTGAATCGTGTGATCTGAAGCTGCGATCGCTAGATACCAAAATTTAGCAAGAGTGGTGGTGGTTCCTGCTGAGTGGGGTTGAGATTTTAATTAGTTGTTACAAAAATGTGGGGCGGCTTTGGCTGGGTTTGGTGGCTAAGTTTGGCTTTGTGGAATCCGAGCCTTGAGGGCACCTGCCCTCAAACTCCCGCTGAGGGACGGTTGCGTCCCCCAGACCCCCTCCAAACGAATCTCAGTGTGGGTGTTTCGAGTTTGGAATCGTTACTTTTTTACTGCTGGCTTCTGGCTCTTGATTCCTGACTCCTCCTCTTTTCCTCCTTCCTTCTTCATCCCTCCGTCCCAACTAACTGCCGTGCCCGGACTTCTAGATAGACGAGGAGGGCGTTAACATCGGCTGGGTTGACTCCGCCGATGCGGGCGGCTTGGCCGATGGTGAGGGGTTGGACTTTGGCGAGTTTTTCGCGGGACTCTTTGGAGAGGGTTTCGATCGCGGCGTAGTCGAGGTCGGCGGGGAGTTTGCGGTGTTCTTGGCGGGCGATTTGCTCGATTTGGTGTTGTTGGCGGTGCAGGTAGCCTGCGTATTTGATGTCAATTTCTGCGCCTTCTTTTTCGGCACGTTCCAGATCAGGGTTGCCGAGGTGGTAGTGTTCCAAGTTGGTGTAGTGGAATCCGGGGCGGCGCAGCAGGTCTGCTAGGGTGACGGAGCCTTTGATGGCTTGTTGGGTGTCGGTGGCGATCGCTTTGCCAACAGGGTCGTGTTCTTTGACGCGGGTTTCGTGCAGGCGTTCTTTTTCAGCGGTGATGTTGGCTTGCTTGCGGCTAAAGAGTTCCCAGCGGCGATCGTCAACTAGACCAATTTCGCGTCCCAGGGGGGTGAGGCGTTGGTCGGCGTTGTCGGAGCGCAGCAATAAGCGGTACTCGGAGCGACTGGTGAGCATCCGGTAAGGTTCACGCAGGTCTTTGGTGCAGAGGTCGTCGATTAAGGTGCCGATGTAGCTTTGCTCGCGGGGGAAAATCACCATTTCTTGGTGGTGGGTGTAGCGAGCGGCGTTCAGACCTGCGACTAGACCTTGGGCAGCAGCTTCTTCATAGCCTGTGGTGCCGTTGATTTGTCCTGCACAGAACAGCCCCGCCACTTTTTTAGTCATCAGGGTGGGGTAGCACTGGGTGGCGGGTAGGTAGTCATACTCCACAGCGTAGGCGGGCCGCAGCATGGTGCAGTTTTCGAGCCCAGGTAGCGATCGCAGCATTTGCAGTTGCAAGCCTTCTGG
>DATNPE010000221.1:0-13732 GCA_036703355.1 Allocoleopsis sp.
GTGGTGTCACCGACTCCGTGCAGCACAAGATCGAGGAAGCGGATGTTCAGGGTGTGACTGCTTCCGTCAAACAGAAAATTGATGAAGCCAATGTCCGGGGTGTCACCGATTCTGTTCAGCACAAGATTGAGGAAGCTGACGTACGGGGCGTGAGCAACTCGGTCAAGAGCAAGATCGATGAAGCCAATGTCCGGGGTGTCACCGATTCTGTTCAGCACAAAATCGACGATGTGAACGTGCGAGGAATTTCTGATTCTGTCCAGCACAAAGTTGATGATGTGAACGTGCGGGGCATGGCTGACTCCGTGAAGGATACTGCCCGTGAAGCCAAAGATGCGATCGCAGATAAAGTCAATCCCACCTCAGGCGGTCAACCTTTTACGACTCAAGCCACCTCTACCTCGGCTAGTCGAAATCTATACAGAGATCCCATGCTTGATGCAGACCCGACGCTTGATGTAGACCCGATGCTGGGTGTAGAACCAACGCCTGTAATCACGCCTCCCCCTGCGGCAGAGCCGCTCCTACTCAGCGATCACACCAGCGATCGCGACGTGGATTCCACCAACACGGATGAAGAAACCTGGAGACGCTACCAATCCTAAGGATCTAGTCTAGTTTTCTGAAGGTCTTGGACTAACCCCTAGCACACTCAGAAAACCTTGCCTCCGATCGCTTGTTATCAGGATCGGAGGCTTTGCCTATGGATGGCAGAGGCTAAGCTGCTGGTGAACCGATCGCAACTACTCCGACCGCACTGACCTTGATGATGGAATATCCTGGGCCTATTTCAACTTTGACTTGCCAGCCTTACGAATTCTCGCTGACTGGAGAACTGACGGAGGAATTAACCTTATGGCGAATTTTGGTTGATGATAAATTGTTTTCCAGCATAGTGCAGCCATTTTCCGCTTCCAATGGAGACATTGAGTGTTCTGCCTGCCTGATTTGTGGGTATCCGGGTTGCGGGGGTGGATGGGTAGCTGCAAGACGAGTCGGACCTTACGTAATTTGGTTTCGCCCCTTTATCCAGTTAGACGATTTACATGGTGCTTCTCCGGGTATGAAAGCTGGAGAAGTTCTAATTTTTGACGCAGAGCAGTATGCCAAGATGGTTGGCAATGGTGACTCTCAAACTTTGCCCGCTTTATCTGCGGATGAACTCAAACTACTAATTCTTGCGGAACTACCGGAGCCAGGCCTAGCTTTGTATTGTCTGCCTGAACTGGTGGGTGATCCGCGAGGATTCAAACTGTTGCAGAGAGCGCAACAAGCCTTATGGAATCAAGCAGAAACCATTATGGTTGTCAGTGAGCCAGAAGACTGGACAGAAATTCATTTGGGTCTAGATGAGTTTGGCGTACCAGAATGCGTCTGGCGCATTGGCAAGATTGAGCCGTACTGGGCCATTATGTTTTTAGCTAGGCCACGTTTACCAGTGTGGTTGGGAGGTGAGGCGATCGCTGCAATATTTGCTTCAATCGTGTTGGCGGATACTTGTTAAGCTTGGGCAAAAATTGCACCTTAGAGTCTTGGAATATTTAGAACCTTGGATTCTGAATATTAAGATACTAAGACATTAGGCGCGATTCGCCACAACCACAGGCAACTTAGGAATGTCCTCTTTTCTGTTTGATTTCCTCATCCTTATCTTGCTGACTTTCGCCAATGGAGTCTTTGTACTCTCGGAGATGGCGGTTGTCTCAGTACGCAAAGTGCGGCTACAGCAGATGGCTAATGAGGGGAACGCCAAAGCTCGCACCGCCCTTGATCTGGCAAATGCTCCCAATCAATTCCTAGCCACTGTCCAGATTGGAATCACACTGATTGTCATTCTGTCGGGTGCTGTGGGTGAGTCTACCTTGGCTAAAAGAATTGGGCCTCTCTTAGCTATGATCCCCGCACTAGCTCCATATAGAGAGGCGATCGCTTCAGGGATCGCGATTGTCATCGTCACCTACCTCACCTTGATTATTGGGGAGCTAGTGCCTAAGCAGTTGGCGCTGAATAACCCAGAACGAGTCGCTTCTTCTGTTGCAGGCCCCATGCGAATGCTGGCCATATTCGCGTCTCCCGTGGTGCATTTGCTGAGCACCTCGACGGATATGGTGATGCGCTTGCTCGGCATTCGGCCCTCCGATGAGCCAATGGTGACCGAGGAAGAAATCAAAGTTTTACTGCAACAAGGAACCGAAGCGGGCACCTTTGAGGAAGTGGAGCAAGACATGGTGGAGCGGGTGTTTCGCCTAGGCGATCGCCGAGTTAACGCCTTGATGACTCCCCGTCCCGATATTGTCTGGCTCGACTTAGAGGACTCTTTAGAAGAAAACCGCCAGAAAATCACCGAAGGCGTGCATTCGCGCTTTCCGGTTTGTCAAGGCGGCTTAGATAATGTCTTAGGCGTGCTGAATGTCAATGATTTGTTGGTGCGGAGTCTAGTGGGAGAACCCATCGATTTAACCACCAACTTGCGGCAACCGCTGTTTATTCCAGAGAGTACCCGCGCCTTGTCAGTGCTGGAGTCCTTCAAGAAATCTAGTACCCATATTGCGATCGTGGTGGATGAATACGGTGTCATTCAGGGACTTGTCACCTTAAACGACATCCTAGAAGCGATCGTCGGTGATATTCCTTCTGTAGAGGATTTAGAAGAACCCTATGCTGTGCAACGGGAAGATGGCTCCTGGCTGCTAGACGGTATGCTCAGCGTTGATGAATTCAAAGATATTCTAGAAATCAATAAAATCCCTGGAGAAGAAAAAGGGAATTACCATACCCTAGGCGGCTTTGTGGTCATGCATCTCGGCCACATTCCTACTGCTGCCGACCACTTTGAATGGCAAGGACTCCGGTTTGAAGTGATGGATATGGATGGCAACCGCGTCGATAAGGTGCTGGTAATGCCTATTGACTCTGGCGAGCGCTCAGGCTCTAGTGAGGAGCCATCTTAGTCTAGAATCTGGCTCAAAAATTCCTAACGCTGAGATAACCAGTTAGCAAGCTGACAAAATCCAACCCCTTCTGCATCCGGGGTGATGTAAGTTGGTTGATGCACTAACTGGTCAGCGTAGTGCTGGACGTTGGCGACTCCAACTGATAAGGGAAATTGGTCAGCATCAAACAAGCTCTCGTCATTGGGGCTGTCGCCAACTGTCACGACCTGCTGAGGGGTGTAGTCAGGAAAGTATTGGCCTAAAACTTGGCGCAATCCAGTGGCTTTGTCTTGCTCCATTGGTTTGATATGGCATTGGACATTGCTGTAGGTGAAGCCCCAACCTTGGTCTTGGCAATAGGCATTAATGGCTTGAATCTCAGTCAAGCTCAGACCTTGCACATCAAACGTCCAGTCTGTGAGCCGAAAGCGGTTGTCTGCCGACTCCTGCAACTGGGGAAAATCTGCTTGCAAGCGTTGAAAGGTCTGGGCTAGTTTTTGCCGATGCAAGGCTAAATCAGGAATGGCAACCAATAAGGTTGGAGTCTCAGTTTGGCTGGAGTAAAACAAACCGCCGTTTTCCGCGATCGCCCCCCAAACAGGCAAATAGTTGACCAAGCCCCCCACCCAACCTGCCGATCGCCCGGTGACAATCAAAACTTGAATTTCTGCCGCCGCTAATCGCTCCAAAACTTGCAGTAAGGTGGGCGTAAATTTGCCGCTCTGGGTCAGCGTACCATCCATATCCGTAGCCACTAAGCGAACATTCTTAAGGGAATTAGCGACTAAACCCTGAGACAGTAGCGTTAAAGGCATCTTGGTTAGTAACTGTAAAGATTAGGTCAATTGAGTGCTGTAGCTTATGGGAAAACTGACACCAGACCAGCGCAACTACCTCTACCTGTTAGAAGCAGAACGAGCCGGAATTCATAAACCCATCCTGGCAGCACTTTATCAGGTTCAAGGGAAGCCGACGCTGGAAGATGGCGAAACTGGACTGGGAATTGCGCCCGCCAACCGCATTCCTTTAGATCAGGTAAATACCTTTTCGGGTCAAGTTCAATACGCCGCCAACACCATTCGCAGTATTACTGATAGCTTGATTGCTCAAGGCTGGCAAGCGGCTGATCTCTGGAGTAACGAAACAGGTCGCTACGGCAATAAGTTTATTCAAGCCGTTGCCGCAGGCTATGCCCCACCTGCCAATAACACAGCTGCCGCTCGCCTAGAAGCCTCGAATCCACAAGCCCTGTTGCAAGCTTATTTAGAAGATTTAGCCATTGACTTCAAAGCCGAAGGGTTGCCGCAAAACTTGGCTTACCTAGATAGTGCTTTGCTCACCTTGGTCGATCGCCTGCCCAGCTATTACAGAAGCTTGCCCTACCAAAGAGATGCCTTCTTAGAATCGCTGAGGGTTTGGCGCAAGTTAGATTCACGGGAAGCGGCGATCGCCTCCCTTAATCTCAAAACACCAGCCAATGCTGACCCAGAAACCGTTGATGAATCTTATCTAGACCAAGCTCTACTGCAATTTATTCAAAACCTATCTCGCAACTATTCGGGCTACCCCCACCAGCGAGAAGCCTTGGTTCGTCTGGCTCAACTCTGGCGACAACTTGACTCACGGGAAGCCGCGATCGCCTCCCTAGAAAAAGACACCTCTCCAGAGCCAGGGCTAAAAATTGTAGACCCCGCGTTGATTGCCATCGTGCAACGCATCCCCCAGTACTACCAAGGAAAAGGTGAACAGCGTAACGCCCTGACAGAAGCATTTCGGCTTTGGCGAGGGTTAGATTCGCGGGCGACGGCGATCGCGGCTCTAGGGATTAACCCGGATACCCTTTCGACCAGTCCTGCCAACAAAGCCACGCTAGCGACCACCGCTGCTCAACTCGATCGCGAACTGCTCGAATTTATCCAACGGATTCCGGGCGAATATCAAGAAACCGAAGAGCAGCGAGAAGCCTTAATTCGTCTGGTGCAGCTTTGGCGAGGGCTGACCACCCGTGATCAAACCATTCGATCGCTATTTGAAGACGTGAGGCGGATGCAACGAGCCCGTCGAGATGCCCCCGAAGCCCCCCCGAAACCAGAACCGATAATTTTACCGAAGCGTCCTGCTCGCTGGACTCCCAACAACATCCAGCTCTATGCCTCGATCATTCCCAATGGCAGCTTTAGCTGGGCAGAAGCAACTCAGGGCGGCACCCGAATGCCACCAGACCAAACCACGGTTGATGCCATTGTCCGCATTGCCCGTCTGGCTCAGCAAGCCCGTGAGCGCATTGGTCGTCCTTTTCATGTCACCAGTTGGTACCGTCCCCCCGAAATCAATGCTAGAGTCGGAGGTGTGTCCAACAGCCGTCATATTGTTGGGGATGCGATCGATTTTTATTGCGACGGTCTCACAGGCGATCAGCTCTACTGGTTTCTAGACTCCTGGTGGCCAGGTGGTTTAGGCCGATACGCCAGCTTTCCCTATCTCAGCCACATTGATGCCCGGAGTTACCGTGCTCGTTGGCTTCGTTAGTATTTTTGGATACCTGTATTTCTGCTTGGGTTAGTGATGCAACCGCCCCGCTTCGGGGCATCCTGAAAATAGAAGTCATCGTTGGGCCTAGATTTACTATGTCAACCCCTCCTTTTCTCCTAGAACCTTGGTTGGCTCAAGCTCCTGTTAAAACGACTAAACCTGTCAAAACTGTTAAGACTAAAGCTGCCGCCCCACCACCGCAGCCCGTTCAGCCTGATGAGAGCGCAGTACAGCCTTGGATGATCACCACCGGAGGTCTGTTTCTCCTCTTAGTCGGATTAGGCGTTTACTCTCACTTGCAGGCCAAAAAGTTGCAAAAGCAGTTGCGCTTTGCGGACCTGAAGAACAAGGAGGTCCAAAAGAAGTTAAAAATGGCGCTGGAAACCATCGGTAAGATGGAGAAAAACCCTGACCTGATTCACTCTAGAGAATTTAACCTAGATTATCTGAGAATGCGGATGGCGGAAGAAGTCTTCCACTTTGCCATCGTCAATCAAATTAAAATTAAAGTTAAAGAAAAAATTTCTCTGGCCCTGCGTCCCAGCCAAGCACAACAAGGTGCCGTGGGGATTGCTAGTTCAGGTCGCGCTGTGGATGAAGTCTTTGACGTGGAGTACGAACCGGGCGATATGCCTAAAGGGACTCGGCGGGTGTTGTTCCGGATTCAAATCAAACTCACCAAGCTACCCACTCAACCCACTTCTGCCACCATCAGCCAAATCATTGACTGCTTAGAAACCTATCTGAGCCCCACCCACGAAGAAAACGACACTTGGCAACCCACGATCCAAGGCCGCATTGCTCAAATTCACTGGGACCAGAAAGCCAAGCCTACGCCGATGTTGGTCCTAGAGCAAACCAACGAAGGCACCAACGTCACCTTCCGCACTAACCGTACTTTAGCTCACCGCTAAAACCAGAGATGATTGCGATCGCGCTCTACTAGTCATAAAGTCTTCGATCGCAAAAAATCTTAAAAAATTTAGTACGATCAGATGCGGACAAAATTCAGACACGACCTTTGAGCAACAATCCTTTATTCAAGCCTTCAGGGAAGTGGATGGTTGCCCTGGCAATCACAGCGGCGCTAGGAACTGCTGGCCTTGGTATTTTTGCTTACTTTACATCAATGCAGGGTGCTGCTGTCACCGATCAAGATGCCACCTCAATTCCAGCGGCTGAAGCTGCCGTTCGTGCGATTACTGGGTTGGGTCGATTAGAACCAGAAGGTGGTCTGATTCGGGTGGCTGCGCCTTCTTCTATGGGAACGGTACGAGTCGATAGATTGCTCGTGAAAGAAGGCTCAACGGTACAAGCGGGGCAACCTCTAGCCGTCATGGATACCAGCGATCGCTTGCTAGCTGCGGCTATTCAAGCAGAAGCCGAAGTCCGAGAAGCGCAAAGTCGTTTAACTCAAGTCAAAGCGGGCGCTAAGTCAGGCGATATCGCGGCGGCGGAAGCCAATGTGGCGCGGTTAGTTGCCCAAGTGAAAAATGCCGAGCGAGATTACGAGCGGTATCGAGCGCTATATCAAAACGGAGCGATCTCAGCAGCAGATCTCGATGTTCGGCGCTTAGCGTTAGAGACTACCAGCAAAGAGTTAGAACAATCCAAACAAGTTTTACAGAGCGTGGCGGAAGTTCGGCCCACCGATATTCGTCAGGCAGAGGCCCAAGTGACGGTGGCAATGGCGAATTTACAGCAGGCCAAAGCCGAATTAGAAACTGCTGTGATCCGATCGCCGATTAGCGGTCAAGTGATCGACATCTATGCTGACCCCGGTGAACAAGTTGGCGAAGACGGCATTCTAGAGCTGGGCAACACGAGACAGATGTACGCGATCGCCGAGATCTATGAAACTGATATTGCCAAAGTGCGAGTTGGCCAAACTGCCACGATTACCAGCAATGCCTTTCCAGACGCAATTACTGGCACGGTAGACCATATCGGCTTACAAATTCGCAAAAATGATGTGCTCAACACAGACCCAGCGGCAGACACAGATGCCAGGGTAATAGAAGTCAAAATCAAGCTGGCAGACAGCTCTAAGGTAGCAGGGCTGACCAACTTGCAAGTCAATGTGGCGATTACTCCATAAAGCAAACTTCTATCGTTGAATCACTGATGATTTTGGCAATTCCTCTCGCTTGGTTGCAACTGGTTCGAGAAAAAGTGCGGCTACTCGTCGCCTTGGCTGGCATCGGCTTTGCGGTCATCCTCATGTTTATGCAACTGGGGTTTCGCGATGCTTTGTTTGACAGTGCGGTTCGGTTGCATCAAAGTTTTCAAGGAGACATCTTTTTAATTAGCCCGCAGTCCACGGCTTTAAATGCCATGCGGAGCTTTTCGCAACGTCGCCTGTACCAGGCTTTGGGCTTTGAAAATGTGGCTGCGGTCAGCCCTGTTTATTTGGATGTGGCTCTGTGGAAAAATCCAGAAAACCGTCGCACCCGCAGCATTTTGGTCATTGGCATTGACCCAGCCGAGCAAGTATTTGATGTGCCTGGATTACAAGCTGGTTTGGCGCAAATTCAATTACCAGAAGTTGTGTTATTTGATGAAGCGTCTCGCCCTGAATTTGGGCCAGTGGCGACGAAAATTAGCCAGGGTGAAACTGTGACGACCGAAGTGGCAGGTCGGCGGATTACAGTTGGCGGTTTATTCAAACTAGGTGCTTCCTTTGGTGCAGATGGCAATTTAATTACCAGCGATCTCAACTTTTTGCGGATTTTTGAGCGCCGACGTAAAGGCTTAATTGATATTGGCATTATTAAGCTGAAGCCAGGAGCTAATGTAGAGCAAACGGTTAAAAATTTAAGACAAAATTTGCCTCAGGATATAAAAGCTTTCTCAAAGCAAGAGTTTATTGATTTTGAGAAAGGCTATTGGCAAAGTAGTACGGCTATTGGATTTATTTTTACTCTCGGTACGGCGATGGGATTCATCGTTGGCATCGTGATTGTTTACCAGATTCTCTACACCGATGTATCCGATCACTTGCCTGAATATGCCACCTTAAAAGCTATGGGCTACAAAAATTCCTATCTTTTATTAGTGGTGTTCCAACAAGCGCTAATTCTATCAGTTTTAGGTTATATTCCAGGTTTTGCTTTATGTTTGGGACTTTATGATTTAACTCGCAATGCTACTTCATTGCCGCTAGTTATGACCTTTGAGCGCGGTTTTACAGTTCTATGTTTGACTGTTGCGATGTGTTGTATTTCTGGCGCGATCGCCGTTCGCAAAGTACAAGCCGCTGACCCAGCCGATATTTTCTAAAAAATCAAGGGGCATCTACTCAAGATACCCCTCAAAAGATCATGTGCTAGAACTCGCTTCAGCGCTTTAAGCAGGCAGAAACCTACGCAGTTTGCGGCGATTGGAGAACAGCAATGCACCTGCCACAACCCCTAAGCCGCTCAAAGCTGTTGGTTCTGGAACAGAATTAAGCTCACCTTTAACGGTGACGCCATCATTGAGGCATTCCAGAAATAAACTAGCCGTATAGTTACCAGTTTTAACAGTAGACTTATTGAACTTAAAGCCAATGGTTTGAGAGCCACTGGCAGAAAAGTGATTAAAGTTTAATCCAGCTCCTTGTAACTGGGCCAGCGACAAAATATCTACATCTCCAACTTTATTGCCGGAACCAATCACGTTACCCACTGACCCTTTAGAAAAGTAGCTATAAGCCTCGGATTTTGTGCTGATATCGGTGCCTAGAGTGTTCGTTCTTTCGTAACCCGAATTGTAGTACTGCTCTATATTGCCATAGCCTCTATTTTGACTGGCGACACTGATGGCTTTAGCATTTTGATAAACCCCTAAACCCACTTGGGAATCATTTGCGACTGCAAAACGAATGCCAAACAAATCGCCAGCATTATTCGCAGTCTTATAATCCTTGCCAGAGAAGTTAAAAAATAAATCGCCCCAGCCGATGCTACCTCCCAGAGCTTGGCTGTCCTGAGTTCCTGCTAAAGGAGTTCCGCCAGTGAGAGCCACCCAGATACTATCAGATGTCTCCTTGATAGCTATGCCTTTGATTTCATACTGGGAGCCACCAGAACCATCTGTGAACGCATCAATGCCGTAGTTCCAGTCTTGGTAGAAAGTGCCAGCAGTTGCTGGTTTTGTGGGTACAGAAACAGCTAGTAAAGCGATCGCAGCAGTCAGCCCAAATGCTTTAGTTCTCATGAGTTTATGGATTGCTTGAAGAGATTTCCCATCAAGTTTCAACGTACCCTGCAACTTGGAGGGAGGAGGCAGTCCATCAATGAAGCTTTGGCTAAGTCAAACTATCTAGATTTAGCTGTGGAAGTCTAGTGAAAACCACAACACTGAGCTTGAAATCCTAGTTTTCCACAGTCTAAGCCAGCCTATCTCAATCAAGTACTGATGAATTTGTCACCCTACTCGTATTTCTACTAATTTCTCTACACAGCTAAAAAAGAACTAGAGGTGCAATCACCTAAAGCATATTTTGAGGTTCAGCGATTTGTCATAGAAAAGTTCAGTACTCTATCCGTTTAACTTAAGCACTATTTAGTTATATGGCTAATTATTCCAGATCAGTATCGGCTCCTTTCCAAGCTTCAATCACTTGATCGATCGATTGGCCCAGAATTCGCGCTAAAGGCCCTAAATGCCGCTGTTCTATGTCTTGACCCAGCCAAATCTGCTTAAGTTCCTTGGGTGAAAGCCGATAGGAGTCACAGAAACGAGTAAATTCATCGTCATTTAAATCGAGTTCAGCTTGACGATGTTTCAGCAAAACTGCAATGAGGGCTGTGCCGCGCTTCGGTGGCTCGGTTTTCGCCAAATATTTCTGCATCAGGTCATCAATTTGGCTATTGTGACCACCAGAGCGACTGACGAGGTCGTAGCAAGCCAAATACAAAGCTTGACGGAAGCGATCTTCCCGGTTCAGGCTGGCTGCAATCTGAGCGGCATAATTAGGTTTGCAGAACCCAACGACAGCGCCATCGTGGGTGATAGGCACATAGGAATCGGTGGCATCAAATTGCCAAGCATTCGACTCATTGCCCTGTAGCACAGCGGTATCTCCTTTTTGCGATCGCACTAGTTCTCCCGACCCTCGTGCCTGTGCCTATCCAGCATCCCTAGGCGGTTAAAGATAATTGGGTCTAAGCACAGTCAAACAAGACGGTGGTCATGTAATATTCTGCCCAATCGACGCCAAAAGCTTTTTCTAGCACCCGGCGAGTTTTGTCATTTTGCTGCTGCTTGGCGCAATAGTAGCGTTGAGCTTGGAGGATTTCGGTTTCTTGCTCTGGGCTGACGGGAGCCGCTGCGATCGCTTGTTGGCAGTGAACTGTTAAAAAGCCTTCCACCCGGTTGAGGAACTGGTGTTCTTCTTCAACGCTGCCCGGACGAATAAATAGACAAAAATCGGAGAAAATATCGCCCCATTCAGGCAAGGCGCGAGCTTGAGAGAATTCCGGATTGGGTAAAGCAGACAAGGCACTGCGGTAAGGGTCGGAGAGCGTGCGAGCTGCATTGAGGGGAGACAAATCTGCGATCGCGGCGCTAATTTGTCCTCGTCCTCCTACCAGATCGGTGCCGAACATAGGTAAGTCGTAGTTCGTGCGGGGAAACATGACGCAGTGCAAAATATCTAAGTTGTTGCCCACCCGCGCCAATTCCAGGTGTAGCTTGCGAAACTGCGGCGTTTGATAGCAGCGGTTTTCAATTACTAGCTTTTCTCCCTCTAGTCGGCCTTCGACGTACCCCAACTCAGCCGGAAAAGGATAGGGAGATAAATCTAAATGCTGCTGCCAAGCAGATTCAATCGTGTCGGCGAGTTGGCGAATTAAAGGATGTTGCTGTTCGCGCAGAGAAGGAGTAGAAGTTGCTGCCATACTAAACAATTTGGAATTATCAAAGAATGCTGTTGTAGGTTCAGAATATCAGCTTGCCTTGGGCATGAATTCAGAGCTATAAGAATCTCTAAGGGGCAGTAACGGCGGAAGAAAATGCCAAATCCAGTTTTAGGCGATCGCTACGAGATCCAGAAGCAACTGGGCAAGAACTCTGGGCGGCGGACCCTATTGGCGCGGGACTTGCAAACTCAGGGGCTAGTCGTAATCAAGCTGCTGTCCTTTGACAATGAAACCGAGTGGGATGACTTGAAGTTGTTTGAGCGTGAAGCTGACACCCTCAAAAATCTCTCTCATCCAGCGATTCCGCAATACTTGAATTCCTTTGAACTGAACCTGCGGACAGGTAAAGGCTTTGCGCTCATCCAAACCTACGCGCATGGGAAATCTTTGGAAACGTTGCTCCAAGCTGGCAAAACCTTTACTGAAGCTCAAGCTAAGCAAATTGCCAAAGCGTTGCTAGAGATCTTGATCTACCTGCATGGTCAGCAGCCGCCCGTGATTCACCGAGACATCAAGCCGAAAAATATTCTGCTCACGGATACCTCTGGCGATCGCCCCATCCAGGTTTATTTAGTCGATTTTGGCTCGGTCAGAACTACTACGGCAGAGGAGAATACCACATTTACGGTGGTGGGTACCTATGGCTATATGCCACCAGAACAATTTAGCGGTCGAGCGATCGCAGCCTCCGATCTCTACAGCTTGGGGGCAACTTTGATTACTTTGGTGACGGGCACTCACCCTTCGAGTTTGCCTCGGCGGGGTTCTCGAATTGACTTTGGTCAAGTGGCTGATTTGAGTCCAGCCTTTGCCGATTGGCTCAACTGGATGACTGAATCAAGCTTAGAGCGGCGGCTTGCTTCTGCCCAAGCTGCTTTAGAAGCGCTCGAACAAGGTCAGACTCGCAATGCAGCAGTAGCAGTTGCGAAGCCCACTGACAGCAAAGTAACGCTGAACAAAGATGCAAATTCTTTAGAAATCATCATTCCTGCTCGCTTAGGCCAAATTCGCTTGCGGATCGATGTTCAAGAAATCACATTGACCCAAAAGCGACTAGGACTTGCCAAAGGGCGACCTCAAGTAGGACGGAGAAAAGAGATTCGTAGTTTGACTCATCATAAATCTGTCACTCCTGCGAATCTCGTCATTGCAGTCGGTTTTCAGCAGTACGAGTTAGGCGAGCCGCAATCTCTCACTCCAGCCGAATTGGATTGGTTGGCCTATGAGCTGAGTACCTGGCTCAAAATTCCCATCACCAAAACATAACGATGCCTCAGGTATTTTCCGTCAGGGAAATTGAGTCAATTGTGAGTGAAGTCTAAAGGGAATAAGAGTAGGACTTTCGTTTAAGGATTAGAAAAAATGGCAGACTCAACAGATGTCTTGCTAAAGCTTTGTGAACAAAGATGGGCTGAGGTTAAGCAAGCAGAGGATCAGAGGTCAGCGTTAAGCAACATAATTCTGCTGATTGCTTCAGCCATCGTAGGAATTTTTACTCAAAAAGGACTGGACAGCAATAATCTACCGCTATCCCTACTTTTGATTTTTTTAGGAATCTACGGTGCGATTGGTTCTCGAAAGTATCGCGAACGTATTCACTATAGTCTTTCTATCTTAAAACTCTACCGTGATCGATTGAATGAACTATACCCAGATGCTCAGATCGAAGAACGCAGAATTCAGGCCAAAGAATTTCATGAAAAACGTCACCCATTTATGACAAAAATCTACCCCAATCAGCTTTGGGTCGTGCTTCATACATCAATCGCGATCGCTGGCTGTATTCTGACAATATTTATCTTAGGCTCACGGTAAACAAGGGCAGAAGTAATCTTGCAAATCTATGTTGAACAGTTCTACAAAACTGGGTGTTCCTCCCGTCTATAGTTAGGTAGTGAAGCACGGTTAAGTAGGAGAGGGGTATGTTTGGTTTAGGCTGGCCTGAAGTTGCGATTATTGCGATCGCCGCGATTGTAATTTTTGGTCCTAAGAAAATTCCTGAGTTGGGCAGTGCGTTAGGCAAGACGCTGCGGGGATTTAAGGAAGAAGTTCAGAAACCAGAAGTGGACGAAGACACTACAGATCTAGACTAAGTAGCTCCTATTGTACAAATTAAAAACTTGCAAAAAATAAACGCATTTAGACAGTTTTAGATGAGCTGCCTAAATGTGTTTAACCTCTCTCAGGGGAAGCTGAAACGCTAGAAAGTGTAAGCAGATTGAGATTCTGTTTGGGTTGGGCCTGAGTTAGATTGGCTGACCTCAACAGGAGCAGAATTGATCGCTGCACCATTGGGGGTGGATTTGCCTGATCCATTCTGGTTGGGGGCTTGGGCCGCTGTGGTATGGCCAACGGGATTGCGGG
>DATNPE010000222.1:0-7307 GCA_036703355.1 Allocoleopsis sp.
GTTGTTTCGGGCTATAGAGAGGTGAACTTAAGTGATTAAACTGCGACTTGAATTTAAACCCCAGGATTGCTGGATCGGCGCGTATTGGCAGCGCAAAGGCGGCACGCAGCACCTCTGGATTTGTCTCCTGCCGATGCTGCCCCTGCATTTTGAGTGGGATGCACAGATAGAGGCTCAAAGAATAAAAAGTCAGCTTTGCGATCTAGTAAAGGCTCGAAATCTTCGAGCGTCAGAGGACGAGAAGCTGTGGGATGTGCTGGCGTCAAATACCTGTCCTGATTGCAAAAGCCGAAATCGACTTTGCATTACAGCAGAGGGAGGGGTGGCTATTAATGTTAAGTGCTTAGATTGTGACGGCTTGTTTTGGATGACACCCGAACGCGCTTTTGGGGCAAAACGATTGAGCGGCAAGGTAGGTAGGGAGGACGGCAATGATTGACCTATCCCTCACAACAAAAGAAGCGAGACGAATATTGCAGGAGGACAGCAATGGCTAAATTCAAATGCGACAAATGCGGAAAAGAAGTTGAACTCAATAGCAATCTTTCCGGCAAGCCTCACATGGTGAACTGCCCGGACAAGGGACGATGGGTTGAGGTTGCAGAGACGGATATCACAGGAGAGCAAGGCAATGGCTAAATTTAGGTGTTCGCAGTGTGACTTAATTATCGGCAGCCTGGCAGACCTGAAAGACATAGCTCACGAGAATCGTGAGGCAGGGGAGGGGTATTGGGTGAAGCTTCCCGAAGTGACCCGAATTAATCCCGCTGAATTCTTCCCCACCAGTTTTTTGGGTATAGCTGGCAAGATCGATCAAGCCCTAGAACAACTCGGTTTTGTCTGGATGGGAGAAGCTCCTGACGGGTATTTCTCGCCAGATGAGTTGATCGCTTACAGGGATTGGGCGATCGCGCTAGACGTGCCAAACGGTGGCACTCTTGGCGTCGATCTGATTCACGAAGCTGGCTGGTGGGGTCGCGAGACTGCTACAGAGTTTGGCTACTACCAGGATTCAGAAGTGATCGGCTTTGCAAAGCAGACGATCGATGAAGTCGAACGCTACCTTGCGGAAGTGCCTGGGCAGTTGAGCTTGTTTGAGGTGCAGTCATGACTCTTGATAGGATCTCCACCATTGAAGATTACGCCCGTCATTACCTCGGAGAACAATCCGAGCCTATCTGCAATTCTGGCAACGCTTGCGGAACTCGACTGGAGTTGATTGTTGTATCTCCCAGCGAAAAGTATGTGGTGTGTCCCAAGTGCAGAGAGTCGGGGATTTTTCCTGGTGGAGTGCTAGCAAGGCTAATGGAGGTCGAAAATGGTTGACATGCCGCCCATTGAGGAACTCGTCACTTCGCGAAAAGCAATAGATGCAGCGATCGCATCCATTCAAACCTACGCCAAAGATTACCAGCACTGGGCTATCTCTTGGAGTGGCGGCAAAGATTCGACTTGCTTGGTAATCCTCGTTCACTATTTGATCGAGCAGGGACTAATCCCAAAGCCGGACACGTTGACCGTTCTCTACGCCGATACTAGGCAAGAACTAATTCCCCTCCAAGAGTCAGCCAAGCAAATCACGGTAGAACTGAAGAAAAGAGGGATTGATGTTCGGGTAGTACTGCCGGAACTAGATAAGCGGTTCCTAGTGTATATGCTCGGCAGAGGCGTCTGCCCTCCCAACAACAGCACGCTGCGCTGGTGTACCCGGCAAATCAAGCTAGAGCCAATGCAGAAAGAGCTATTGCTACTCAAAGAACAAATCGGGGAGAAATTCCTTGTTCTGACTGGCGTGAGGATTGGCGAGTCTGAAGCCAGGGACAATCGCATTAACCTGAGCTGCTCTCGAAATAAAGCCGAATGCGGTCAGGGATACTTTCAGCGCGATCTACCGGATGCCTTGTGCGATCGCCTTGCACCTCTGGCTGGGGCATGGCGTACCTGTACGGTGTGGGATTTTTTGATGGTGGATGCCCCTCGGATGGGCTTCAATACAGAGATTCTGGCTGAAGCCTACGGAGGGGACGATCGCGACGAACACAGTGCTCGGACCGGGTGCGTTGGTTGTCCAATCGTGGAAAAAGACAAGGCACTAGAAGCTGTCTTGGCTCTTCCACAGTGGGCTTATCTAGCTCCATTGCGGCGACTAAAAGAGTTGTACAAGTGGGGAAAGCTTCATGAAAATCGATTACAAAAAGTCAAAGAGTTCAGGAAATCAATTCAGCAATGGATTTCCGGACGCAAAGGACCTTTGACTCTTGAGGCTAGGCGGCACATGTTGGCTGAAGTTCTTGCAATTCAAAAGGAGATCAATCAGTCAGCTCGACAGCTGGGCAGACCAGAAGTTGACCTTCTCAACGAAGAGGAGCGGCGGCGGATTGAGGAGCTGATCGCCGCTGGTACTTTTCCAAATGGATGGAAAGGTGACGAGCCAACAGGTGAACAGTTCATCCATTCGGTACTACCTGACGGCAATACACAGCTTTGTTTGTTTGCGGATTGAGATCATCTGCGCGAATCGCGCACTTGCCGACTCTATTGGGGTCGGCTTTTTTGTCATGAAAAAACCGCCCTTTTCGGTGGGCGGCTCTGTCATCAGGGTGCACTTACTATCTGCTTTTATGCTAGCGAATTAGGCTGCTCACTCATCTCCACCAGCCGAAGATAGCGACTCAGTGGTTAGTCCCGCCTCGCTCCAGATTCGCTGCTTTAGCTCTTCTACCGTTATTTGCATATCATTCGCTCTTTCCGCCAAAGTCTTCTCGATCCACTGCTGATTTTCTGATGCTTCGGTTCTAGCCTGGAATACGTCTGAAGCAAGCGTGGCAATTGGTCTACCTTTCAGCCATGCCCATAATGCCCCGATTTTGTAATGGGTTACTGGCACGCTCATTGCTGTTCTAATTTTTTTGTCTGGCATTGCTGTTTATCTGCTACATCGAGAGCTTTATTCTACAGCAATTTATGTATAATCGTGTTGGCGCGTTAAAGCGATCGCCCGTCTCTCACAACCAGCGATCGCCTCGTGCCGAAGCACTAACCCCTAATTCACGCTTAGAGGCTACTTCAATGAAACCACGAGAATCAAAACTGGGTCTACCGCACTTTGACGCTGACAGTGTTGATATTCGCAATTGGATTTATTCCAACTGTGCCAGCTATCAGGAGGCGGCAGATTTTTTCTGTGTAAGCAAGCGCACCGTTGAGCGCTGGATGTCTGGGCAGATAAATCCTTCACCGATCGCTGCTAGAGCGATCGCTCTTTATGAAGAGTCACGGAGGGCCGCATGAGCGAGAAAGAGTATCCCTTGGAATGGGTAAAGATGGCGGCAGATCAAGTCTATGGCTCTTGTCTGTCCGAAAGAGCATGGCGCAAGTGGTTGAGAATTTGTAAGGTAAAGCCGTGGAGTCGGAGTGTTGGAAGCGAGCAGGCGACATGGCTCTTGACACTGGCTTATCTCAAAAAGTCTTATCCGCGCAAATCGATCGGATACGTCCACGTCAAACAACAGCTCAAGTCCGCGCCAATGCCAGAGTATTTACTTCAAGAGCAGATCGACAATGCGTTCTACGCTCAGGCAACGGGTAAAGATTTGCCAGATCTAATCAGGCAGGTAACCGGGAGGGTGGTAACTCTGCGAACTCTCTACAGGTGGGCGGATAAACACAAGTTGCAATTCGGGGCAAGTAAGCCCATTCCAAAACCGGAAGTACAAAGGTGGATCGATATCGCAAGCTGAAGCAACCAAGCCGAAAAGACACCAGCCCCTCAACCGAGGGGTATTTTTTTGCCCAAAATACGGGGGTTCGGTGCTGGCGCTTTTTGGTGGTGTGTCGTGCCGTTTTCTGAAAAGACACCAAGCAAACCTTGACAAGGTAAGCTCTCAAGGGCTTTTAGGCGAGTGCTTCCGCTAGTCGCATTAACGCTCAATTCGAGCAAAACGGCACGTGTCACGGCACATTAGCAAGTTCAAAAACCCTCAACCCTTTGTTGCAACAGTATTACAGCCTGCGAATGATGCGAGACACTAGCAGTTAGGTTGTTTTGCAAGTATCGGCACAATGTCACGGCTCAAATCCTTGCAAATTGCGTGTCACGGACTGACGCATTAGCTTTATTCTGTGACATTTTTGCCGTCACGACAAAATGACGGTGTTTGTCATATTGTCACTGAACTACAGTGAACTCAGTAAACACAGTGAACCACTGAAGCCACTGAGGTAACGAACGATGGAACGAGTTAGACAAATACTGCTAGAGCGTGGTAAAGCGGTTGCGGATAGCCGCATTCAAGACAAGCTAACTGAATATGAGCTGACAGGCGAATTATCAGAAACGGACGCAAAGGCGATCGCAGATGAGCTAGAAGGCGAAGCGCAGTCTGTTAGTAATGGGTTAGCGGTTAGCAATGGAAATGGCAAAGCTCCCGCACCTGCTAAAGCTGGCAAAGGCAAAGGGCGCAAGAATGCCAAGCAAGTCAGCCTCCAAGACGCCATCGTAAAAGCGGCAAAGGAGACAGAAACCGAGCTAACCACAATGGAGTCGGCTATACGCCAGCGCAAAGGCGCGTATGTCGAAGCTCGGGCCACATCAATCGTTAATGAGATTCGCAATACTTCGACCGAGATTGTTGCAGGCGTAACCGAGAAGCTGATGCAGGAGGAAGCGGACGTGAACTCCTTTCGTGACATCGGTGAGCAATTTGGTCAGAACCTTTTCCCTGCTTTCGATTTCACTGAAGCCGTCTAACTGGCTGCTTTGGGCGGGTATCGTCCACTCTCTTTTACTTCTTGCAACGATAGGAGCGATCATCTGTGGAACGGTTCGAGGAGGAGGTCAAGCAGAAGACCAGTCATATCGACATCAAGATAAACATTCCCACTCCCTATGGCGATCTGGAGATCGACGCTAAGAACTGCCCTGAATATGAAGTTTCTAACGTAATTGCTCAAGGCAGGAAAGCGGGTTCAGAAGCGCAACGCAACCATCATTTACAAGAGCTTCGATCGTCTAGTCTGTTTTGGCTTCATTTAATGGGATGCGTGTTTGGAGCGATTGTTGTTTTTCTCTCTACTCTTACTATTGCCAGAGTTGTATCAACTCACCTTCAGCAGCCACAATCGGGAATTTCGATCAATGCCAAATAACACAGAATTTTGTTTACTTGCAATCGCTGGTTTTCTGGCTTTTCTCTGCTCTGGCTTCACAGCTAGCGGCATCCGCCACTCACAGCTACAACCCTCTCAGTCTCAAATTCAACCCATCATTGCTCAGGAGGTTCGTTAAATGGTTTTAGGTGCAGTAATCAAGTTCAATTCTGGCGGAATTGCTAACGGTGCGGGATTGGCGTCAGGGGTCAACATCGACAACCTTGCTACCGTTCAAAAGTTTGCTCAGTCTCGAATGAAGCAGGCAGGCAAACTCTCAATTAAGGCAACAGCGCAAACGGTTTTCAGTGCAGCAAAGATTGCAGGAGCCATGGAAGGAAACGCGGAATTAGTCAGAGATTTATCTCAGCAGAAGATTCGCCAAGCTAGAGCGGGTATCCAAATCCTGCAAGCTGGCATGAGTCACGACGAGGCGATGATGCAGATCGAGGAGCAGTATCAAGACTTAATGGATAAGCATGGTCGCAAGCGGCTACAGCACCGCTACAAAACCGGCTTAAACCAATCTGAGTCGGTAGGCTATCACGAAGCCTACTCCCGTGGTTCTTCATTCGATTCAATGTGAGGTGTAACGTGAAGTTCCGTATTACTTACGAGTCGCAAATATTATCAACTGACCTAGATGTTGATGACGCAGTTGCACTACATAAAGAACTGACAGAAGAAGCGATCGCTGATGATTGTGAACCACTATATGTTATCGAGTTGCAGGTAGACAGTGTTGTATCAAAGGTGAGCAGCAATGGACAGGTTTAAAATCTCAGGACTAATCACAATTGCCATGTCGGGAGCTTACATTGCTCAATTTGCCACTAGTTTTCCACTTATTCGCCTAGGCTGCTCTCTCGTTCTGTTGGGATTCTTCATTGCGATCGCAATTGATGCAGCCCTAGACAAAGCAAAGGCTGAAGCGGAAGGGTTCTATGGTGAACTGCTTACCATCATCACTCCTCACCTATCGGCTGCCGCTGTACTGCTTTTCCTGATTTTTGTTGGCGTATACCTGGGGTGGCATTGATGGCTGGATGGAATGGACTGAGTTTAACCGTTGCGTCTCGCCTGCTGTCTGTAGTTAATGTCCAGGTGTCCAAGAACGAGGAAGAAGGCTGCATTATTGCCACCCACCCACAGACGAAAGCGGTAATCCGAAGACCGAGCGTAACGGGGTGTGTTGAGGCAGTTTTGAAAGAGTGGCTGACATTAAAGTGATATCTGCGATCGCTTAAGCCGTGACGGTGCTTCATCGAATGAGGTGCGATCGCTTTAACCAAATATTCAGGAGTCACATGAAATGCTGTTTCAAATCGAGAGAGCCGCCCTAAAGCCAAGTAAGCTGATTGCCAACTTTTACGATGCGATGTTCCTTTCGGGCGCTGTCCTTGGCTGGGGGAGCGCTATTTTGTTTGCTCCGAGCTTGGATAAAGTCTCCAAGGCTACCCTCACTACACTGGGAATGAGCGGATTGGCTTGCTATACCTTAAGCTCTAAAACTTCAGCCAAGCTCCGCAAAGTTGACGACTGCGCGGGAGAGTCGCAATGGAAAGCCCTTAAATATCAGCTTCAGCAGGAAGAGGGCGTATCCCAGCTGGAAGCGGAGATTGACGCAACGAGCCGCAAAGTTGACCTGATTCTCAAGAAGTCGCAGCCGTGGGAGTGGGAATGGTGGAGCCAACGAGCAGGAGTGCAGGCTTCAATGCCACCGTTGCAGCAGCTAACGAGCGAGGTAGTGAATCAGCCCGATGTTCCGCCTGCTGCGACGATGGGACTTCCCAACCAATCCTCGTTTGAGGATATTGAATCAGAGGTTGACGTTTTTGATTATTCATGGCTAGACAATCCATTTATTACGGCATCCAAGGCTGTGTTTGGTGCAAGGGGCAGTGGCAAAACAACCTATCTAAACTATGAAGCCCTCAAGTTTTTGGAGCTTTACCCTGACGGTGAATTGAGAATAGGTGACCTGCACTTCGATCCAGATGAACCTAAATGGCTTCCAGGAATACCCGCCAATGTCCTTCTAAAGTCTTTTGTTGCCAACAAGAAAGATAAAATTATCAACCTTATCAGTTATTGCCACAAAGAACTCAAGGATCGGATTGACAAGATGGACAAAAAGCGCCATCGAATCAAGTTAATTA
>DATNPE010000223.1:0-12450 GCA_036703355.1 Allocoleopsis sp.
CCTACCGAGCAGCAAGAATGGTGCAATCGCCTGCATCAATGGGGTTATGAACCGATTCTGATTAGTGTCTATCAAGGAGATGGCCTGACAGACTTACAGCAACGGTTAAACCAAAAGATTACAGTGGTTGCGGGTCCTTCCGGCGTGGGCAAGTCGAGCTTAATTAATTACTTAATTCCCACACTGGATCTGCGGGTAGGCCGAGTTTCTGGCAAATTAGGGCGGGGTCGTCACACCACCCGCCATGTAGAACTCTTTGAACTGCCTACGGGTGGTTTATTGGCTGATACGCCTGGATTTAACCAGCCCGAAATGGATACCGCCCCGGAAGAGTTAGCCGATTGTTTTCCAGAAGCAAGACAACGCTTAGCAGAGGCGAGCTGCCAATTTAGTGATTGCTTGCACCGCGACGAACCCAACTGTGCCGTGCGAGGCGATTGGGAACGCTACGAAGATTATCTGAATCTGCTAGATGAGGCGATCGCTCGACAAGCCGCGATCGCTCGGCTCAGAGACGCAGAATCTACCACAAAGGCCAAAACCAAAGAAGAAGGCCAAGTGCTGCACGAGCCCAAGCTGGAAACCAAGAAGTACCGCCGAGTTTCACGCCGGACGCAACAACAAAACCTCAAAGAACTGTACAAGGATATTGAAAGTGGCTTGATTGAACCAGATTAATCGTGGGATTCATTGTGGCTCGCGCACAACAGGTCAACGGAGCAAAAATGAAATGCTCTGAAAAGCACCAATCACGAAACCAAGAATGCCGCCCAAGTTCACGATCGCTTGCAGCTCACTACGGACAATGCCTTGAATCGCTGCCTCCAAATCAGCCGCAGAGGTTGCTTTGACGCGATCGATAATCACCTGGTCAATGTCCAAAATTGGAATTGCCTGGGCCACAATTGATTCCAAATCTCGTTCTAAATACCGTTCCAGAATGAGCGCTAATTCCTGACTGACGGTTTCTAGCGAAGCATTAACGACCGCAGAATTCCGCAAGCGACTGAGGACAATCGTAGCGATATTCTCCCAATCTATGGACTGGCTTAAACCTTGTAAAACTTCTGACCCTCGGTTTTGGACATACAGCCGTACACTGTCTCGCATGGTTTTGCGGAGTTGACGGACAGTAGACACAGGCAGATTTTGCATGGAAAGGTTTTGTAACCACTCCCGCAGGCGCTGTCGGACGGCCAAAGACACAATCAGTTCCGCAATACGTGTATTACTCGCCTCCCGCTCATCCAGACAGAAAGTCCGCAAACGAGTCAGGGAGTTCCGCAGGCCAAACAGGTTGGCAACAACCCAGTAAGTCCCACTCGCCTTTTCCCGAAAGCCTTCATCAATAATTTGAATGTTGCGATCGGTCAAGAAATCAACCAAAGCCTGACGAATCACATCAGGTGGCAGCACAACTTGTAGCAACCATTCTGACAATTTACTCGCCTGGTCCTCGCTCAGTTGGAACTCCAACAAAACCTGATCAAAAATCTGATTCAGCTGCGTTTCTAAAAAGTCTTCTCGTCTTGCCAAAACTTTGAGTAAACGGGGCATCGATTGTCCTAACAAATCTCGCAGAATGCCCGCTAAAATTTTGGCCGTTTTTTGTTCCTTATCAGCTTGAACTTGATCCAGTCCTAGCTGGAGCAGCCAAAGAATTGCCGCTTGAACTCGCTCCGTTTTGAGTAAGCGACGAGCCAGATTTTGTAATTCCTCTGGAGTCAATAAAGACCCCATAATCGTATCGGCAATACGTTTCGCCAAACGTTCCTGGTTTTTTGGGATTAAACCAGGGGTAAACGGCAATTGCTTTTTGCCCAGATAGTAGGGGCGGTAAGGGCGAAACAGCATTTTGATGGCAATATCATTGGTGAAATACCCAATGACGCCACCGACAATTGGAGGACCCGCAAACAACCAGAGATTAGACAGCTCCAAAGTACTTAGTGAGTTCCTTTTGTCACAACTAGTACTCCCATCGTACCCCCGGCGATTGGGTAGTGTGTGGCTTCTGGGAAGCCAGCTTGATGGGCTAACTGCACTTGCTCAGAGCCAATCGGAAACTTTTCTAAGCTGGGGCTGAGGTAAGCATATTCTTCCCGCAAACCAAATTGCTCTGCCAGCGGTACCACAAGGTTTTGCAGATACCAGGATTGAAACGCTTGGAACTCCTGGTTGTCAGGCCGATGGAAGTCAAGGATAGCAGCTTTAGCTCCTGGCTTGAGAACTCGATGTAATTCTTCTAGGCTACGGGGAATATCGGTGACGTTACGCAGCCCATAGCCCATTGTGGCAGCATCAAAATGAGCATCTGGGAAGGGTAGGTTGAGTGCGTCTGCCTCCACCCAGGTAATCACGGCAGGACAGGAACTTGCCTCTAGCCGCTGCTGAGCGATCGCCAACTGCGCTGCCGAAAAATCTGCCCCAAAGACTCGACCCGTGGGTCCTACTTGCCGAGCTAAACGCTGAGCCAGATCTCCACTGCCACAGCACAAATCCAAACAAGTGTCTCCGGGTTGACAGCCACTCCATTTCACTGCCATCTGCTTCCAAATCCGGTGTTGCCCTAAACTCAGCCAGTCGTTGAGTTGATCGTAGATTGGAGCAATGCGGTTAAACAAAGCTTGAATGGGAGCCGCCTCAGCCGCATTTTGTAGCTCGACAGGTTGTTGAGAACTCAAGCGGTTTTCTAAAGCAATTTCGCGATCGCAATTGGGTGTCATTGCCAAACTGTTAAAACCAAATCAAAAATAGGCCAGTTACACTAGCCTACCTTGGTTCTAGAGACAAGTTCGCTAACGAAATCCTTAGATACAGATAGATGCAGGGCGAGTTTAAATTTAAACTACAGGGCGATAATAGCGAGTGCAGGTGAGAGCCAATGCCACCTGTTGCGCCGACAGATGAATCAAAGTCACCTCATCTTCGCGCAACTTACAAGGCTTTTTCCACTGGAGGGAGAGGACTGCCAAGACTTCGCCTTGATAGGTAATCGGCACAATCAGGTGCGCTTGGACTCCCGACGCTTGGTAGTGACCGACGCTGGCTAAAGCATCATCCGTCGGGATGTTCACTGCGACTTGCATTTGCTGGCTGGCGATCGCTTCTTTTGCCAATGGATCTTGGTTGAGCCAGTTTTCTAGTCCTTCTGCCGCACTGTAGGTACCTTGGACAGGGACCAAAGCATTTCCTTCCACGAGTTGCAGAATACAGCCATGAGCCTGGAAGTTTTTGCCAAAGGCGATCGCGATCGGCTCTAAAGAAGATTCTAAGCTGGAGGACGTTTGAGCAACTTGCACAATAGCGGAGAGCAAATTGGTTTGCGCTTGAGCCCGCCGTAATTCTTCTGTGCGCTGCTTCAGAAGTTCATAGGTTTCTGCGGCCCGCTGCACCACAGCCTTCAGTTCGTTAGGGTCCCAAGGCTTGGTGATGTACTTGTACACCTGTCCAGAGTTGATTGCTTCTACCAGATCTTCTACATCTGTAAAGCCTGTGAGGATGATCCGCATGGTGTTGGGAAACTGCGGCACCGTCTTACTGAGAAACTCGGTTCCCTTCATCTCAGGCATACGTTGATCGGAAATAATCACCGCTACTTCGCCTTCAGTGGCAAGGACATCTAGTGCTAGGACGCCGCTCTCAGCTCGCAATACCTGAAAGTCACGCCGAAAGGTACGGTAGAGCAAATCCAGATTATCTGGCTCATCATCTACCACGAGCATTTTGGGTTTTTGAGGTTTTTCTAGGCTCATTAACTGACGACTAATACTATCAAGTTCAGGGATGGCGTTGTCCATACGGGTGTTAACAAACTCCTGCGGAAAATTTGGGTGAGCAGCTCATCCACTTTATTCAAAGTTCCCAAAGACGCTGCTGAGACTACAAATAAAGTAGTAAATGTTAGACGCTAAACTTAGCGGCAATTCACTCATCCTTTGTCGCTCTAGCTTTGGCAATTTCAGTTGAGCTTTGTGAGCAGCCAAGATTTTAGAAAGCTCAGTTCCAGATATCGCTAAATCCTAAGCAGCGCAGTGCTCAGGCAAAGCCAGAAGTGGAGTCCTCCTAGTTTTGCCCTTAGTTGAATATTTCTAACGCTGAATCGAGGAATTTTTAGTAAAGTTTAGCTACTTTTTGAGCCAATAAGTTTGTATAAATCTACCTTTAGATTGCAATTTTTGTCGAATTCTCAGCTATTAGGGCTTTACAGTCGCAAAGGTTTGTGGCGTACGGTTCTGTAAAGCTTCGCGGCGTAGCGGCATCGGAATTTGGGCTGTTTCTTCAGTAGAAATTTCCCAAATCGGTAGCTCAGAAAACGTGCTAGTTACATAGGGGCGTTGGGCCAGTTGATTTACATACCCCATGTAGTCGCCCATCATAAAGTAGACTCCCATGATGGCAGCCGCAGCGGTCGCGACCAAGCAGCCCGCAAGCATCAAGGAAAACTCTTGGTGCTCGATGGCTTCTTGCATCAGACGCAGTGCCCAGATGACGAGGGCGGTGACGACCATTAGAGTGGCTAGGACGATCCAAGGAGTAAACATTAGGTGTTTACGAAAATCAATCTTTACAGATTGTAACAGAAATTAAGATACCCCAGCCACTAGGAACTACTTAGAAGCTGGGCGGCATCTCTCTATCTACGGTTTGCCAGTTTTGGTGGGGCGTCCTGAAAGCAATGCAATATCCGGTAGGTGGCCGAGGCTCCAGTTATAGCAGGCGGACTGGAACTTGACGCTCGGCTAAGTGATGCTTGATCTGGCTAACAGTGAGTTGTCCATAGTGTAATAGGGAAGCGAGTAGAGCCGCTTCGGCTTTACCTTCTGTTAATACCGTATGGATGTGGTCGCAGTTACCCGCTCCACCGGAAGCAATCACGGGAATTTTTACCTGCTCAGCAATGGTACGAGTCAGGTCTAGGTCATAGCCTGCTTGAGTACCATCCGCGTCCATGCTGGTGATCAACAATTCACCTGCGCCACGTTGCTCAACTTCTTTAGCCCAGGCGATCGCATCAAGTCCTGTATTTTCTCGGCCACCCCGCACAAAAACATCCCAACCTGGATTGATTGGATCGAGTCGTCGCCGAGCGTCAATTGCCACCACAATGCACTGTTTGCCAAAGCGATCGCTGGCTCGGTTGATCAAATCTGGGTCATGAACGGCTGCCGAATTTAAGCTGATTTTGTCCGCTCCTGCTCTTAACAATTTTTTAATTGTTTCTAAGTTTTGGATGCCACCACCCACGGTTAGCGGAATAAAGACTTGCTCGGCAGTGCGATGAACTACATCGAAAATAATGCCTCGGTCTTCGTGGGTGGCAGTAATGTCTAGAAAAACCAGCTCATCGGCTCCAGCCGCATTGTAGGCTTGCGCTAGCTCCACGGGATCACCCGCATCGCGCAAATCTACAAAATTGACTCCTTTCACTACTCGTCCTGCTTTCACATCCAAACAGGGCAAAATCCGCTTCGCTAACATCGCAGTTCCCTTGCACGTTGATACAGTGGCGATCTGTTTTGCAACCTCTACCAACCCATTTGACTTTACCGCAGGAGCAGAGACAGCGGTTTTAACCCATCCCCTTTCCTGCAGCATCTTGTCTTTCCGAATCGCTGTTGCAAGGGCGAGACGCTGATAAACTGTGAAATGGTTCGTAACAATTGCAAGATTGAGAGCAACAATGGAAGTCGGTCAAAGAGTACGAATTCGTCGTTTGAGAGATCGTGTCCCGCCCGCTGTGATCAATAAACTGGGACAAACTGGCACTATTCGCGACTTTAGAATGGTGGACAGCAGTGGTGTTGGCGTGCTCGTGGAATTTGACGACAAGTTTGCCACTTGGTTTTTTGAGGACGAAGTAGAAGTCAGCCAGTAAGGCTGATTAGTTGAGTCAAGCTGGTTTCGCGTCATCGGCGCTCTCCAGGGGTAAGTCCTTAACCTACCGCTAAGATGAGGACAATTCCCCTGGAAGCCCTCTAGCATAGGAATCCTAAGCAGCAAATGAGTTGCACGCTGTTGTTGTAGGAAGCTTTCAATGTCCCTAATTTTGACGTTTTTGGGAAAAGGTGGCACAGGTCGGACAACGGTTGCGATCGCCGCTGCCAAACGCTTCGCGAGTGAAGGTAAGCGAGTCTTGCTCGTCGGTCAAGATCCAGATCCGAATCTAGGTTGGCTGTTAGGAACGACTCTGACGGCTGACCCTCAAGACATTGGCCCCAATCTACAGGCTGTGCAATTTCAAAGCGCGGCTCTTCTGGAGCGCAGTTGGGAAGAAGTCAAAAAGCTAGAAGCTCAGTACTTGCGGACTCCCATCCTGAAAGCAGTCTTTGGGCAAGAATTGGGCGTGCTCCCTGGTATGGATAGCGCTTTAGCCCTCAATGCTCTGCGGGAATACGATGGCAGCGGTCGCTACGATGTCATTGTCTACGATGGCACGGGCGATCAAACCACGCTGCGGATGCTGGGAATGCCTGAAGTGTTGAGCTGGTATATTCGTCGCTTCCGTAAGGTATTTGCCGAGTCTGACTTAGGCAAAACCATCTTAGAGTCTCCCTTTATTCAGCCTTTGGTCAGTACAGTCCTCAATGTCAGTTGGTCGCCGGATAACTGGGCCCAACCGACTAATCAAGTCAGCAACATCTTGGATGAAGGTAGAGCTGCCGTTACGAATCCACACCGCATGGCTGCTTATCTGGTGACTACTGAAGATCCAGCCGCGATCGCGACCGCGCGTTATCTCTGGGGCAGTGCTCAGCAGATCGGTCTGACGGTGGGAGGGGTGATTCTGAATCAGGCAATGGTGACTCAAGCGATCGCGCAGACGGTGACTACCGAGTTTGATCCGTTGAAAGTGAATGCTTTTCCAGTGCGAACGGGAGACGATTGGCAACCCCTGATCGAGGCTTTGCCTGACTTTAGCCAAGCGGATCAAGCACCGAGAGCGATCGCGGTAAATGTGGCTGAGCGCAAAGTTGCCCTTTTTCTTCCAGGCTTTGACAAAAAGCAAGTCAAGCTTTCTCAAAATGGTCCTGAAATTACCGTTGAGGCAGGCGATCAGCGGCGCAATATTTCACTGCCACCAGAGTTGAGTGGTAAGCCAGTGACAGGTGCTAAATTCCAGGATGGTTATCTGATCATTTCGTTTTAATCCTTATGTCTGACCCGACCCCTTTACCTCCAGACTCCAATGCTGCTCCCGCAGTGGAAGTGGCAGACCCTCAGGATGCTGTCACCAAGCTGGACGTGCAAGCGAGTACCCCTGCGCCCCTCAGTACAAGCGCGTCAGAGACTACTAACCGAAGTGCCAAAGCGCGACAACTCTTAGGCATGAAAGGCGCAGAGGCAGGAGAGACTTCAATTTGGAAGATTCGCCTGCAACTGATGAAGCCAATTACCTGGATTCCCCTAATTTGGGGGGTCGTTTGTGGTGCGGCTTCGGGGGGCAATTTTAGCTGGACCTTAGAAAATGTTTTGATCTCAGCAGCCTGCATGTTGATGTCGGGTCCCATGCTGACAGGCTACACCCAGACGATCAACGATTATTATGACCGCGAGCTAGATGCCATCAACGAACCCTATCGCCCTATTCCTTCAGGAGCGATCTCGTTACCGCAAGTGAAGGCCCAAATTTGGGTGCTGCTTTTGGGAGGTATCGGCATTGCCTATGCTCTAGATCAATGGGCAGGCCACCCATTTCCGACAATTACCGCTTTGGCGGCTGGTGGTTCTTTCGTCTCTTATATTTATTCTGCGCCACCCCTGAAGCTGAAGCAGAACGGTTGGCTGGGCAACTATGCGTTGGGAGCGAGCTACATTGCCTTACCTTGGTGGGCAGGCCATGCCCTGTTCGGCGACCTCAATCCGACGATTGTGCTGCTGACGTTGTTCTATAGCTTTGCAGGCTTGGGCATTGCCGTCGTGAATGACTTTAAGAGCGTCGAGGGCGATCGCCAGCTAGGACTGAAATCTTTGCCCGTCATGTTTGGCGTGACCACTGCTGCCTGGATCTGCGTGCTGATGATTGATGTGTTTCAACTCGGCATCGCAGGTTATCTACTCAGCATTCACCAGAATTTATATGCGGTGATTTTGTTACTGCTAGTGATTCCGCAGATCACATTCCAGGATATGTATTTCTTGCGCGATCCGCTCAAGAATGACGTGAAGTACCAAGCGAGTGCTCAACCCTTTCTCGTATTAGGCATGTTAGTGGCTGCTTTAGCACTGGGTCATGCTGGGGTGTAGAGAATGCTCAGGCAGGGATCAAGCTTCCTGACAGACAATTTTTTGTCTGGAAAGGTTATGAATACTTGACTTTTGGGCTGAGGTTACGATAGGACGATTTCGATCATTGGGGTGCAGAGTGGGATACCAAGCCCTAAAATAAAACGGATGGTGGCTTGGTGAGTGGTGGCGAGTGAGGAGCTATAGTGGCAAAGTTTATCTCAAGGCTCAGGGGCTTTTCGGCCAAGTTGAATCCTGCTGAATCAGCAGAACCTGGAGTAGCCCCCTCCAATGATCGATCGCAACCTAGCCAACGGCGGCGGAAAAAAGTGTCTAAATCACCCAAAAAGCGGCTAGCGTCGAACGTTAAAGAGTTATCTTCTCAGGCGATCGCTAAGGTTGAGGGATCTCGACTAGCCCCCCTCCTCCGCCCCTTTCAAGGTCCAAAACCGCTGCATCGAAATCGCCTATTTTGGGTAGGACTTGGTTTGAGTAGTGGTATCTGTGCTTTGGGGATCGGTTGGTGGTCACTAGAGCGAACCTTGCCAGCAACCGATAGCATCTTTACCTTCGTGCGAGACGGGACGCTGACGATCAAAGCGTCTGACGGTAATATCCTACAGCAGTCCGGACCTGCCACCAGAGAGAAACTGACAATTCGGCAGTTTCCTAAAATGACCGTGAACGCTTTCATTGCGGCTGAAGACCGACGTTTTTATCAGCACCACGGAGTTGACTACCAGGGAATTGTTCGGGCAGCCCTCTCCAACGTCGTTTCAGGAGATTTGGTTCAGGGCGGTAGCACCATTACGCAGCAGGTCGCCCGGATTGTCTTTCTCAACCAAGAGCGTAGCATCACGCGCAAGTTGAAAGAAGCCATGCTGGCTCAAAAGTTAGAGCAGCAGATGCCTAAAGACCAAATTCTAGAGCGTTACTTGAATTTGGTTTACTTGGGTTCTGGGGCCTACGGTGTGGCTGATGCCGCTTGGGTGTACTTTAGTAAGCCAGTTGACAAGCTGACATTGCCAGAAACGGCGATGATCGCAGGGTTGCCGCCAGCTCCCAGTGTTTACTCGCCTTTGGTGAATCCAGAAACGGCAGTGCGACGGCGCAACATTGTTTTGCAACGGATGCATGATGCTGGCTACATCAGCGAAGCTGAGATGGAAACGGCGATCGCATCTCCTTTGCAGCTCAAGCCGAGTGCTCCCAAACGCTTGGTTATCGAGGCCCCTTATTTCACCTCATACATTCAGCAAGAACTGCCAAAGTACGTTTCCCCTGAAGCGTTAGAATTGGGCGGTCTGACCGTTGAAACCACCCTAAATCGGCAATGGCAAAAAGCCGCTGAAAAAGCAGTGAAAGACGCGGTAGAGCTAGATGGGGCCGCTGAAGGCTTTAGCCAAGCCGCTCTAGTGGCGATCGATCCTCGCAATGGAGAGGTCAAGGCATTGGTGGGAGGCAATGGCTATGGCAAGAGCCAATTTAACCGAGCCACCCAAGCCCAACGTCAACCAGGTTCGACCTTTAAGACTTTGGTTTATACGGCTGCGATCGCGGCTGGCTTCTCACCCACGGATGGCTATCTAGATGCCCAATACACCGTAGATGGTTACAAGCCCCAGAACTACGGCAAAACTTATCGGGGCTGGGTCTCAATGCGAGACGCCTTGACCTATTCTGTGAATGTGGTTGCGGTCAAGGTCTTGATTGACGTCGGGTTTGATCCGGTGGTCAAAATGTCGAAAGACATGGGCATTCACTCTAAGTTAATGCCGACCTATTCCCTAGCCTTAGGCGCGTCGGAAGTGAACTTGTTAGAGCTGACTAGTGCCTATGGGACATTAGCCGCTCAAGGAAATGCTGTTCCACCTCACGGGATTACTCGAATTCTCAACCGACAGGGAGAAGTTCTTTACAGCGCCGATTTCAAGCCCAAACGAGTGGTCGATAAAGGTACTGCCTCCATCCTCACTTGGATGCTAGAGGGTGTAGTGCAGTATGGAACGGGTCGGCCAGCGCAGTTAGGGCGGCCTGTCGCAGGAAAGACAGGGACTTCTGAGGAAGCGCGCGATCTGTGGTTCGTAGGCTACATTCCTCAGGTTGTGACAGGGGTGTGGTTGGGCAACGACAACAATGATCCCACTTGGGGGACGAGTGGAACGGCTGCCTACACTTGGCGTGAATTCATGGCAAAAGTGGTGGAAGGTATGCCAGTACAGAAGTTTCCAGAACTGCCTAGCTTTGAGGGACGCAAAGGCAGCATTAAAGCGAAGCCTGTCACTCCTCAACGGGAGCTTTCGGGCAGTACCGCTCCAGAAACAGGAGCAGCCACTAGTGAAAGTTCCGGGGGTGGCTACGAATCTGGCGGTGGTTATGACTCCGGTGGCTATGATTCTGGCGGTGGCTATGACTCCGGTGGCTATGAGGATTCAGCTCCGAGTGAACCTGCTGCGCCTGAGCCTGTAGCAGAGGAAGCACCGCCCAGTGACTATGCCCCAGAAGAAGCCCCGGTGGAAGAAGCACCTGTAGAGGAAGCGCCAGTGGAAGAGGCTCCCGTAGAGGAAGCACCTGCTGAACCTGCACCCCCTGCCGATTCTGAGCCTGCGCCACCTGATCTGTAAAGACTGTCTTAGGAGGGGGCAACGAATCCAACTCTGGGGAGATCTGCCGCTTGAGCAAGCTCTGCTACTGTTGTTGTACTGTAAATTAGTATTTCAAAGCGTAGAGAGGTTATTAAGATGTCTTTATTAATTGCCGCAGCGGCAGCGGATGTTGCGACGAATGCTCCCCACTTCCCCATTTCCGCCACCCTGGTTTATGTTGTTGGTTTTATCGCAGCTGTATCCATTGGTTCGATCGCTTGGTACAACTCTAAGCGCCCTGTAGGCTGGGAAGATAAGGATCGGCCTGACATCGTGCCCGAAGTTGAGCAAGAAGAAACTCCTGGCATTGGTCAGCCTCGCTAATTCTCAAACAATTTATCTCAAGTGGTCTAGTGTGTGACTCCAGTGCATCAACTGGAGTTATTTTTTGCGTCTATCCACTGCGTGTAGAGCTTGTGAATAGTGGATAAAACTGCGTTCTGTCGTTCTTCTGGTAAGCTCGCCATCGAGTCTAGAAGCTGCAAATTGGCGAGGAGCTTACTTTCTTCACTGGCAACATTGCCATCCTTAAAAATCAGGGCCGCGATCGCTTGAATCAGTTGTCGACACTCAGCAGAGGTAGGGCGATCGCCTAAATATTCTTGAATCCAGCGATAGCATTCACCCGGAGCTACAGAGACAAACTCATGCAGTAGGGGCTGTAGCTCAGGCGCATTAGCGACACCAGTTTCTTGGGCAACTTGGTGCAGGTATTCCCGCTCCTCTAGCTGCATTTTGCCGTCAATCCAAGCCACTCCTACCAGGATTTTGAGCAGCGTCACCTTCGCCTCGGCTGTCATCCTACTCCTCCCTGAGTTGCTGACCTGGCTGGTCAACCAAAAGTGAGTCTGTGTCCTCTAGAGTTATAGCAAAAACTTAGAACTAGCCACGCTGGAGGCGAACCATGAAGAAGCCGTCCATTTGTTGACGATGGGGCCAAACTTTTACCCAACCTTGGGGTGTGGCAAAGGCAGCCGCAGGAGAGCTAGGAGCGGGTGGGGCGATTTGCCACTCAGGCTGCTGAGCCAGAAAAGCTGCAATCACTTGCTCATTCTCTTGGGGATGCAACGTGCAGGTGGCATAGACTAGCACGCCTTCAGGCTTGAGCCAAGTAGCCGCAGCAGCTAAGAGTTCTTGTTGTAAGGTTGCCAGCTCTTGCACCCGTTCTGGTGTTTGTCGCCAACGCGCATCGGCGTGACGGTTGAGCGTACCCAAACCCGAACAAGGGGCATCGAGCAAGACGCGATCGCCCTTACCCACAAATTGGGGTTGGTCGCGACTGTCGCCAATGCTGATTTCGGTAGCATGAATGCCCAATCGTTCGGCGTTTTCCTGCAGCTTTTTCAGGCGGGAAGCCGTGCGATCGCAAGCCCAGATCTTTCCTTGATCTTGCATCAACTCTGCCAAGTGTATAGACTTGCCACCCGGAGCAGCGCAAGCATCAATCACAAATTCTCCAGGTTGCGGATCAACTAGATAGCTGACCAACTGAGCACTGGCATCCTGCACCATCCACCAGCCTGACTCAAAGCCTGGTAATTTCTGAATTGACCCCGCAGGCTCTAATAAGCGTAAGGCT
>DATNPE010000224.1:0-11899 GCA_036703355.1 Allocoleopsis sp.
GATGTGGCTCATCCTCATGCACTAGCTATTTCGGGTTAGAGGTCAGGAGAAGCTTTAATGCTGATTATTTCTTTGTGCCAAGCTGGCAACAACGGTGGCTAGTTCCGCAGGCTCTACAGGTTTGGGGATATGAATTTGGAAACCAGCTGCAATCACTTTAGTACGGTCTTCAGCACGGGCATAAGCGGTTAAGGCGACAGCGGGAATGGCTCCACCTTGGTCTGCACTCAAGGCTCTAATCCGACGAATTAAGCTATATCCGTCTTCTTCCGGCATACCAATATCACTGACGATGACATGAGGTTGCTTGGCTAACAATAGTTCCAAGGCTTCTTGGGCTGAAGTTGCTGCAATCACTTCGGCTTCACACTGCTCTAGAACCGCTACCAGGTAGCTCCGGGCGTCGGCTTCATCATCAACAATTAAGACTCGAACTCCTTTGAGCGAAGGCGGATCGCTGAAGGAGACTCCCTGCCCAACGGTAGGATGAATCCGCTGGGTATCTTTTTCCTCAATTCGGACTGGAATGAGGGGTAACTTGATGATGAAGGTTGAGCCTTCTCCTGGTCCTGGGCTATAAGCTTCTACCGTTCCGCCATGGAGTTCAATCAGATGGCGAACGATCGCGAGTCCCAATCCCAACCCACTATAAGAGCGGGTAATTGAGCTATCAGCCTGACGGAAGCGATCGAACACATAAGGAACAAAATCTGGGCTGATTCCTTGCCCTGTATCACTGACGCTAACTTCTATGTGAGAGTGCACTCGTTCTAATCGGACATGAACCCGCCCACCTTTGGGAGTGAATTTGATTGCATTGGACAGCAAATTCCAAATGACTTGCTGGAGGCGATCGGAATCTCCGGCGACACAACCACTTGTGGAGTCGAGGACTGACTGTAAGCGAATCTCTTTAGCTTCTGCGGCTGGGCCTGCGGTCTCAATGGCCGCTTCAATGATGGACTTGAGTTCAATGGGACGAACATTTAACCGTAACTTCCCTTGAATAATGCGGGAAACATCTAAGAGATCTTCGACTAGTTGCGCCTGAGAACGGGCGTTACGCTCAATGGTCTCCATCGCACGGGCGGTAGTTGCTGCATCAAACTTGCGGGTGTTGAGCAAGCGAGTCCAGCCCAACATGGCGTTGAGGGGCGATCGCAGTTCGTGAGAAAGGGTAGCCAAGAACTCATCTTTGACGCGGTTTGCTGCTTCTGCTTCTGCCCGTGCTTGCTGTTCTCGATTGAGTAACTGAATGCGCTCTGCTTCGGCTCGCTTCTGCTCAGTAATATTCGTCAGGAGATAAACTGCGCCTGTAAAGTTGCCCTGCTCATCAAAGACGGGATCAACTGTAATTAGGAACCAGCGATCGCTAGATTGTACCTCTTGGCTCTCTCGCTGTTGACTGGATTGAACGCGGGTAAACGGGGTAACTCCTGTATAACCCAAGCACTGCTCCATCAACGCTTGTTGAGAACAGCCGATGATCTCTTCGACAGGTTGGCGCACCAGTTGAGTTAAGGCTCGATTGCAGCGCAGAAAATTTCCTGCTTGGTCCAGTAAACCGACGCCATCACTGATAGAATCAAAGGTGGTTTGCCACTCTCGCGCTAAGGCTAAAGCTGATTCCTCAGCACGGCGAATTCGCAACAGCGATCGGATGGTCGCGATTAACTCAATCGGTTCTACAGGTTGAGCCAGGTAGGCATCGGCACCACTGTCTAATCCCTGTGCTTTATCTCGGCTCTCCACAAAGCTGGCGGATAGATGTAGTACTGGAATGAAAGCGGTATCGGGATTGGCTTTGAGGCGATGACATACTTCAAATCCATTCAGGTCAGGTAACCTAACGTCAAGAATGACCAGATCAGGAGATTGCTCAGTGGCTACTTGTAACCCTGCTTCCCCCGTTGTCGCCTCCAGAGCAATGAATCCAGCATTACGCAAGATCCGGGAGACGACATACCGATTGGATTCATTATCATCTACATGCAAAATCTTAATGGATGATGCCTCAGTCATGCTCTGTTCCCCCCACCTCCAGGGCCACCCCAGCTTTCATTAAGGCTTCCCGGAGTCTGGCGATCGCAGCATCCTCAGAAGGATTTTCTTTAGAGAGGATGGCTACGGTCTGAGCTGATAAAATCTGGTGCTCTTCGGCTGCCAACTGTTGAGAGGTGTTGATGATGACCGGGATATTGTGAGTCACAGGGTCACGTTTGAGGAGGTCTAGAACTTCAATCCCACTGGTTTCGGGCATCACCAAATCGAGCACAATGGCCTGAGGCTGCTCTGTATGGGCCAAGCGCAGTCCTTCTTGGGCATCAGCGGCTTCTAGAATATTTAAGGGCGCACGAGATAGCTGTTGCTTCAACAAATACCGAGCCACCAGATCATCATCGATCAGCAAAAGTTTTTGCGGGCGATCGTGTTTGATGAGTGTATGCAGCTGACTAAGCAATAACGACCTATCGACAGGCTTCACCAAGAAAGCATCTGCACCCACTGCCTTTGTTTGTTTTTCGTTATCAACTACACTGACGACTAACACAGGAATCTGTCGTGTGGTTGTATCTTGCTTCAGCTGAGCTAAAAATTCCCAGGTGTTTTCTCCTTCTAATAAAATATCTAGGATGATAGCTACGGGCTTTACTTGCCTAAGGGCTTGCTCAGCTTGCTCCAGTGTCCGAGCAGGGATCATCTGGTAGATAGAGTCTGCAAAGTATTTTTCGTAGGTAAAAAGAGTTTCGGCATGATCTTCCACCACTAGCACGGATGATCGTTGCGGGTCAGGCTGCCATTGGGGTTGCGGGACTGGATGTGTTGGTGTTGCTTCTACCGTATGAGGATAGACCAGGGGGAGTGTCGCGGAAAAAGTAGATCCCACACCCGGAGTACTCGTGACGGAGATAGTACCGCCCAACAGTTCTGTGAGCTTGCGAGAAAGCGGCAATCCTAATCCTGTTCCCTTGAACCGCTTTTGCAAATGGGATTCAACTTGAATAAAGTCTTCAAAAATACGCTCTAAATCTTTAGCGCTGATGCCAATTCCGCTATCCGCCACAGACAGCACGACGCGATCGCCCGCACTCACCGCTGAGATACGCACTTCTCCTTGCTCGGTATACTTGAGGGCATTGGAAATGAAGTTTCTGAGAATTTGAGCGACTTTCCCTTCATCGGTGTAGAGTGTGGGAATTTCGGTGGTTTCTTCAAAGATCAGGGAGACAGAGTCGTTATGTTCTAAGAGAGGACGCAGCATTCCTCGTAGCGTCGCAAATAACTCACTGATATTGAACTGGGTGGGGTGAACTGCTGTCTTGCCAGCTTCTACTTTGGCTAAATCAAGCAGATCGTTGACCAACTCGGAAAGTCCTTCGGCGGCTTTGCGAATGAAACTAACCTGCTTCTCCTGTTCTGTCGTTAGATCGCCATCGGTGTGATCTAGAAGCATTCGAGTGAGTGACATGATGGAATTTAAGGGTGTCCGAAACTCGTGACTCATGTTGGAGAGAAATCGAGTTTTCAACTCATTGGCTCGCTTGAGAGAATCCGCTTTCTCGTCCAGTTCTGTATAGAGCGCCACGACACCCCGGTTGGTATCTTCCAATTCTCGATTCAGTTGGGTTAGTTGTTCTTCTCGTTGGCGGAGTTTCTCTAAAGCCTGTAGCAACTCTTGATTTTGTTGCTGGACTTCTTCGTAAGGATTCTGCGGCGATCGCTGCACCAACTCATTGACGATCTGGGTCACCTGCTGACTACTCAGTGGCGGGATATGGCGAGGGAGATACTTTGCCAAAACCACCGTGGTGCCTCGCCCTGGTAGAGACTCAATTTGGAACTGGTCCATGAGTTGTCGTGCGCCTGTAATGCCAAGTCCCTTTCCCGTCTGGGATTGGTAGCGTCCCTCCAAAATATCTTCAAGGTTGGCAATGCCACCACCCTGGTCCCGAACAATGACCAAAAAGTTTTGAGGCGACTGGCCCTCCAGACGTAACTCCACTCTGCCACCTTTGGCATACTGAAAGGCGTTGCGGGCAATTTCGGAGACAGCAGTGGCGATGCGGGTTTGGTCTTGAGCGTCAAACCCGACTAAGGCTGCGGTCTGTCGAACTCGTTGACGGGTGAGCACCACATCTTGCTCGTAGCCTAGTTCGAGGGTTAGCAGCGCTGTACTCATTTCAGCTCACCTCACGCGCGACTACTACTGTGACATCATCCCGTCCACGATTGAAGTCTCGATAGAGAATACCAGCAATCAAGCTGGGATGCTGGTTGATCAAGCCAGGGTAACGGTCTAAGCGCCATCGGGTCCCCAAACCATCAGAATGCATGATCAGCAGATTGCCCGGTTGCCAAAGGTACGTGAAAGTCTGAACTTTCCGCATCTCAAAACCGACTGTGCCATTGTGAGAGACCATGCTAGTGCTGCGTTCTGTCATCAAGCTAGTATCCAAGAGGCTGCCAGCAATGTTCCCAACGCCAACGTAGTGCACCGTTTGTTCCTGCAAATTGACGTCTGCGATCGCCACGGCGGCTCCTCTGGTACTCCGCAAGGCTGTATGCATAGCTGTCATGATCGTTGCAGGATCAGATTGAATGTGATCGTGAAAGACTCTGACGGCTTCTAGGGAGGCTTGAGCGGCTAGAGGGCCATGTCCTAGCCCATCGGCAATCATCAAAATTTGGCGATCGCCCACCCTTTGACTGGCAAAGCTATCTCCTGACACTTCTTCGCCTTGCTTGGGGAGGCAAACAACCCCGATCTCGGTTGGGTCTTGAGGCAGATCCAGATAGGTAGCATTTGCCCAAACTTGGGAAAGAATGGCAGTGCCCTCTGGAGCGATCGAATAAATTTCAAATCGATCCGAAAGCCGCTGAATAGCTCCTAGTCCTGTTCCAGGGGTGCCACTGGTAGAAAAGCCATCCCGCAAGCACTCACCCACATTCAACATGCCAGGGCCTTTATCGAGGGAGAGAATTTCTAGACCTGCGATGCCTGGGCGTTCTAGCGATCGCAGCAACAAGCAGCCATCCTGAGCATGTTTTACCAGGTTATTGGCTAGCTCCGTCACCACAATACCCACTTTGCCTTGCGCTACTTCATTAAAACCTAGCCGAATTGCTAGGGAGGTAGCTTTACGTCGGGCTTCCCCCGCTTGGCTAGGCTCTACAACCGACAGGGCAATGGCGTGGCTCATACTGGTTTCACTTCCATTTTGTCACTGTAACAGTGGTACCTTGCCCAACCTGGGAGACAATCTCAAACTCATTCACCAAGCGTTTTGTGCCGCTCAGACCCATGCCCAAACCGTTGCCTGTGGTGTAGCCATCTTTCAGGGCTAGGTCAATGTTTGGAATCCCAGGCCCTTGATCGCTAAAGATCAGGCGTACGCCACGCCGATTGCCATCTTGCAATGCTTCGAGTGTAGCAGTGCCCCCGCCGCCGTAGTCCAAGGTGTTACGTGCTAATTCGCTAGCCGCCGTCACAATCTTTGTTTGATCCACTAAACTGAATCCTACTTCAATGGCGATCTGACGCACTGCTTGCCGTACTAGCACTACATCGGCAGAGGATTGGATACTCATGATTTCACATTTCCCCATAGACGCCTGCATGCTCCTCTGGCAACACGGGCGATCGCTCATCTGCCTTCAGGTCGTCCTGTAGCGCTGACTGCAATAGCAGCATACCCTTTTCGATATTCAGAGCGGTACGAATGCCTGTGAGAGATAAGCCCAGTTCTACTAAAGTAATAGCCACAGCGGGCTGCATCCCCACAACTACAGTCTCAGCATCTAAGACTTGCGCCATTTTGGCAATATTGGCCAACACTCGACCAATAAACGAATCTACAATTTCTAGGGCGGAAATATCAATTAAGACACCACGAGCACTGACCTGGTTAATGCGATTCGTGAGATCATCTTGCAATGCCATCGCGAGGCGATCGTGCATATCGACCTGGATTGTCACTAACAAAAAACGGCCCATTTGCAGAATGGGAATGCGTTCCATAGCCGCTCCTAGTTGCTTAAGCCTGAGTGCGAATAATCTTCATGCCTGTACGCTGGAGAGCTAGCTTAAACGCATCCGCCAAGCTAGATTTGGTCGTGACCCCTGCTAAATCAACTCCCAAGTAGACGATGGTTTGGGCAATTTGGGGCCGAATGCCGCTGATGATGCACTCAGCTCCCATGAGGCGGGCAGCCGTAATCGTTTTGAGTAAGTGTTGAGCCGTTAAGGTGTCTACGGTTGGTACACCTGTGATATCAATAATGGCAATATCGGAACCTGTCTCAACAATTTTTTGCAGCAGGGACTCCATCACCACTTGGGTACGAGCGCTATCCAAGGTGCCAATGATGGGCAAGGCTAAAACTCCTTCCCAAAGCTTGACTACGGGAGTCGATAGCTCTAGCAGCTCTTCTTGCTGCCGCAAAATGACTTCTTCCCTAGTCTTTTGATACACCTCTGTGGTAAATAGCCCCAACTTATCGAGCAGCGTGGTGGCTGTCCAAACGTCTTCTACTAAAGCTTCCCCGTCCTGAGCTAGTTCGCGACGGAGACGCGAAAACAGGGGTTGCTTGAAAGAAAAAACAAAGCTAGCCGTTTCGGAGGGAGTAAAGCCTTTTTGCGAACGGATACGGGAGATATTGCTCAATAAGCCTCGCACCTCATTCCAGGGGGCTGAGTGAATATCACTTAAGCTATTTTGATGGACAGCCTCACGAAATAAATGAATAAACTCTCGGCACTCTTCGCGCAGTTCTGCTTCCTTAATTAACCCGCGCCGATTATTGGTGGCCAGAATTTCTTGCAGCCACTCTGATAACAGTTCCGATCCATATTGGTCCAGAATTGCAGGAATTTTGCTACCCATGCTCCTATGCCATTCGTCCTCAGCAACGACTCCGCTCAAGGTTTGAACCTAGCTCCTTGAAGTAGCAACTACAGAGTCATGGATAGGTCTGGACTAAAATTTTGAGTCCTATCGTTGAGTCCTTGAAGAAGTAACTTGCGTGAGAGGAACTAAGTATTTAGATAAAACATTATGCCTCACTCATTATAGAAGGAGTTAGCTAAAGTCAGAGCGAGTCAGCTTTCTCTAAAGGTTTCCTATGTCTTAGTTCTGAATTTCGCCATTGTAAATTTGATATAAGTTTTAAGGTTTATAGCTCTGAGAGACTGTCCGGACCCACTTTCACACCTGCTTGCTGGGTTCTCCCGGTATGGATGAGGTCGTCAAAACTGTGAATTTCGACACCGATGTGATTGCCTGCTTGCTGCAATTCGCGCTCAAATGTAGCTAAATCGTTACCGTAGCCACACCGCTGAGCTGTCACTTCAATGCCCTTCTTGGCATTAGCCCTAGCGCAATCAATTAAATCTGTGCCTTTCAGGGGCGCGGAGGAAGTCATGGGCAAGCCTACTGTATTTGACTATGATTGGCATCCTATGCAAAAGTTTTGGCTCACCAATCCACCTAGGGAGGGAAAGCACTTGATTAGTTTTGTGAACTGATTTTTATTTCCAAAGGTTGAGATCAACCTTAGAGTGCTATGAGAAATCACCAGGAGGCCTGACAATAAATCACAGGAAAGCCTTGGCTATTCTCTGTTTTACCCCCCGTCTGTAGCGGTCAGCGAAAGGACTCTTCTAGGCTATGAAAATGGGACAATGGATTGGCTTAATTGCCCTGCTGGTTTCGATGTATATTCTCTGGCAAATTCGGCAGGTGCTGTTGCTGGTCTTTATGGCTGTGGTGTTTGCGACTGCCTTAAACCGTTTAGTCAGACGGTTACGGCGATCGGGGGCGAAGCGGGGAATGGCGGCATTGTTAGCCGTTACCTGTTTTCTGGCCTTCTTCATTGTCTTTATTGGTGTGACCATTCCACCTTTTATCGAGCAGTTTCAACAACTCACTGAGTTAGTGCCGCGAGGTTTGGAGCGACTGCGGCTGTGGGTAGAAGTTTTGCGGACCCAGATACCAGGGCAACCGCTACGATACTTGCCCAGTGTGAATGACTTGACTCGTCAAATTCAACCTTTTGCGACTTGGGCTTTTAACAATTTCTTTTCGCTGTTCTCCAATTTCCTGGCTATCGTGCTGAACCTCCTGCTGGTTCTGGTGTTGACCATCATGCTACTGGTGAATCCTACGCCCTATCGTCATGGATTTGTGTTGCTGTTTCCTTCGTTTTATCGCAGGCGGGCAGATGAGATTTTGGCGAGATGTGAAGTAGCTCTGGTGAACTGGATGGGCGGCATTCTGATTAACATGATTGTGATTGGGGTGGTGAGTGCTATTGGGTTGTGGATTCTCCGAGTGCCGCTGGTGCTAGCTAATGCTGCGATCGCGGGACTATTGGAAGCGATCCCCACCGTGGGGCCAACCCTGAGTTTAATTCCGCCAATGGCGATCGCGCTCCTCGATGCCCCTTGGAAGGCAGGAGCGGTAGTTGTGCTCTATGTGTTGATCCAGCAGCTAGAACAATTTTTGCTGGTGCCCTTTGTTATGTCGAAGCAAGTGGCGATCTTGCCTGCCGTGACGTTGCTCTCTCAGGTGATTTTTGCCATCTTCTTTGGGTTCCTGGGCTTGTTTTTAGCCATTCCGCTGGTGATTGTGGGGCAAATTTGGATTCAGGAAGTTTTGGTTAAGGATGTGCTCGATCAGTGGGGTGCAGAACCCCAGCTGGCAATGGCTCCAGCGCCAGTCGAGGGAGTGGATAGCTCTGTGGAAGTGGTTGATAAAACGGCTGAATCTTAAGGTTGGGGTGGCATGTCAGCTCGTATCTCCATTGTGATCCCCACCTTCAATGAAGCTAGCAGTTTAGAGCGCACCCTGCGTCACTTGGCCTTGTTACATCCACCTGCGGCTGAAATTATCGTGGTAGACGGTGGCAGCGTGGATGCAACGGGGGCGATCGCTAAAGCGGTGGCAGCCTCCAATTGTATGCCTGCCGCTACACAGCTCCAAATCTTGGAAACAGAGCAACGGGGGCGATCGCTGCAAATGAACGATGGGGCGAAAGCTGCCACTGGAGATATCCTTTGCTTTCTCCATGCCGATACCTGGGTGCCAGATGACTTAATTGATGTCATTCGTCAAACCTTGGCAGATGACCGAGTTGCCTGTGGGGGATTTATTTGTCTGTTGGCAGGGCACCAAACAACTCGTTGGGGGATTTCCCTGCATCACTACCTCAAAACCTATTACGCGCCGCTATTGTTTCGTCCTCATCTCTTTTTTAAGGGATTACGTCTACTATTTGGCGATCAGGTCATGTTTTGCCGCCGACAAGACTTTTGGGACTGTGGCGGCTTTGACCCAGCTTTGCCGATTATGGAGGATGGCGATTTGTGCCTGAAGTTGGTGCAGAAAGGCCGTATCCGCATGGTCAACCGAGTGGTGCAAACTTCCGATCGCCGCGTGGCGCATTGGGGGGCATGGAAAGCCACTCTGATCTATTCCTATATTGGTTTTCTCTGGGGATTTGGCGTTTCCGCCACCTATCTCAAGAAGTTTTATGCAGATATCCGCTGATTGAGATGCCAATCATACTCTAGATATTTAATTGGAGTTGCAGGATTCAGAGGCAGATCAGCTTGGATATAGGAGCGAATGTAGTCTGGGATAGAAGGGGCGACCTGGAGAAAGTCTTGGCGATACCACTTGAAGATTTGGCTGCAATATAAAGTCCCTGTGTTTGAGTCATATCTCACCTTGTCTGGGTTATTGACAAAGCGGCTGGCATCGGCTTCTAACTGTTGCTGCACGCGATCGGGCCAATAGGCTTCGTTGCGTAACAGTGGGCAACCAATCGAGGCGCAAACCAAAGCAAAATGAATTCTTGGTTCCTGCAACTGCGATCGTAAAATTTGATGTTCAATATCTGACAAGCTGTAGCGTTTGCCTGCCACAATATGAGCGGGACGGTAGAAAAACCACAGAAAAGCTAGCCAGTTTGGTAATCCCAGAATCTGCGGTTGAATAGATGCGATCGGATAACGCTCTAAAATTCGAGCGATCGTGAAGGCATTGTAGAGGTTGATCCACAAGGCTAATTGCTGATCTCGTGTCAGATTCAAATCTAGATCAGGAGATTGGAAGGTTGAAAGCCATTGCTTGAGCTGATGGGGCTGTTCTTGTTTCCAGGTGCGATAGTCTACCCGTCCTTGTGCATCTACATATTGCTTGAGTAGCGCCTCCCAAGGGGCAAAAGCGATCGCGATCATAATTTAGTTTGGGCGAGTCGTGGGGTTCGATAAACTTCTCTAAGTTAGGTTAAACCTGATGGTCTGGCTCTAGCGCACAAGCTTGACCTGAGTTACCGATCTCAATTTGTAGGGTGGTATGCACAATGCCAAAAGAGTCATGCAATTCCTGAGCGGTTTGAGCGAGAAACTCATCGCCCGGATGACCTGCTGGCATGACTAGATGTGCGGTGAGTGCTGTTTCTGTCGTGCTCATGCCCCAAATATGCAGATCATGGACTCGTGCCACCCCCAAGCGCTCATCCAGATAAGCTCGGACTGCTCGCTCATCAATGTTGGTAGGGACAGCATCCATGCTGAGGCTAAAGGCTTCTTTGAGTAGTTGCCAAGTGCTGGCAATAATCACGGCACTAACGACCAAGCTAAAAGCAGGGTCTAACCAAAACCAACGAGTCGCTAGAATTGCTAACCCTGCTAAAACCACGCCCAAAGACACGATCGCATCCGCCACCATATGCAGAAATGCCGCTCGAATATTGAGATCCTGTTTGCGACCCGCTAGAAACAGCCAAGCGGTCGCTGCATTAATCACAATGCCTATTGCTGCAACGCCGATCATGGTGCCGCCTGCAACGTCTGGGAACTGTTCTGGGCCAACTAATCGCTCGATCGCTTCCCAGGCAATCCCACCCGTAACCACAAATAAGAAAATGGCATTGAAAAGCGCCGCTAACACAGAAGAACGTCGCCAGCCATAGGTATATCGCCGGGAGGGTTGACGCTGGGCTAAAAGACTGGCCCCCCAAGCCAACACCAGACCCAACACATCACTGAAGTTGTGTCCTGCGTCAGCTAGAAGGGAGACAGAATGAGCCACCAATCCAAATCCAGCTTCTGTTAGAACAAAGCCGAGATTGAGGCTGAGACCAATGACAAAGGCTCGGTTATAGTTGGCAGGACCGTGATGATGGCCATGATGGTGGCTATGATGGTGGTGCCTCTGATGCCTAGGATGGTCGTGATGGTGGTGATGATCGGGACGATGAGGGTGCTCAGACATAGCCCTATGATAAACATTCATGCTCCAGGAACTGATCCATCGCTATAACCATATCTGCTCAGTGCTTTGGTTTAGCTCGGCGATCGCCAATTGTTTTTTAGAAAAGTGGTGAGTCGTCCTTGTGACTGGCTGAGGCAGGCTTCAGCATCTCGCAGCAAATTTCTGAGATTCTCGTCACTGGCATTATCGATGCCTTCTTTGGAGTAATCCAACCGGGGTTGAATTCTCAGGTAACGGTCATCATCGGCAATTTGCTGAGACACATAGGCATGAATTCCAGAAGGCGCATCCATCGTGACACCCACAATTCGGGCATTCCAGGCCCAACGCAACATGCCCCACTGTCGCGCTTCTTGCCAAGGAATTGAGGTTTCTGGTTGCCCTGTGCCAATGGAGAGGACTTGAATCTCGTGACGCGAATAACCTAACCTCAGGGCTTCAGCGATCGCACAAGCAGTCGGATTGTTGGCCCCCACCCCGCCATCAATGGCCGAAAACTCACCGATCAAACGATAGACCGAAGTGGCATCTGGCGCGACAGACCAAGGCTGTGTCATGGTGGCTGTGTGGGTGGCGACATCATAGCGATCGATCGAGCCTTGCTGACCTTTGCCTGCCCC
>DATNPE010000225.1:0-4826 GCA_036703355.1 Allocoleopsis sp.
AGCGGCTCCAGTTCCAGCAGCCAATACAACAGCGGTAGTGCCATCGGTGGCTGCTAAATCCAGCTTTTGAGCGATCGCCTGACGCTCAGTCTTCGGAAAGCTGTAGTTTGAAACCTAATGTCAGCTAATAGCTTTGCCTAACGTCTAACGAGTCCAGTTACAACGTCAGCGCCAGAGTTTGCAGGAAAATAGCTCCTCGGCTCTGGCGTTTGGCTGTTTGGGGGCAACTGCTGCAATGGCTATGAGACAGGACCAGAGATCCGCTGCGTCCTATAATGAGGCTGATATTGCGCGACTCCCATCTTGGCTATGGAAAGCACTGAGACGACTGGCGGACTGACTCGCAGGCAACACCTCTGGATTGCAGCGGGCATCTGGACTTTGGTAGGAATGGGTCTGTTTACGATGGGGCTGGTGTTCTGGTTTCACCTCCCTTATTTGGGCTTTCTGGACACCAAGCATTTAGGCTGGGGAGCGGCGGCCTTGAGTATTGGCTTGCTGAAAGGAAAAGTGATTCTAGATCGGACTGCCAATCGGGTGATCGATCGCGTGGATACGTTACAAGAGCCGAACCCCGTCAAGAGCATTTTCCAGATGTTTGGCGCTAAGACGATCGCGCTGATTCTCGCCATGATGGGGATTGGTGTAGGCTTGCGTCTGGCAGGCGTGAGTTTTGAAATTCGCGGTCTGATCTATATTGCTGTCGGTGCTGCCCTGATGTGGAGTTGTCGTCGTTATTGGGTCGCTTCAGCTCAAGATGCTGCCATCAGTGGAGCAAAGGAATCCTAAGTGGCAAACTTGCTATCAATTGCTGGATTTCCAGTTGAATCTGTCTTGGCGATCGCCCGTTCGATTGGTTGGGGTGCGGCTGAAATTCTGCAATCCTACTACCACCCTCACCCAGAAGTGAAAGCTGCTCTAGACTTAAATATTCAAGATCAAGGCGATGGGCCTGTCACTGCTGCGGATGTCGCCACCAACCACTACATTCTGAATAATCTTCAAGCTGCATTTGGCACAGTCGAGTTTGGCTACCTGACCGAGGAAACTTTCAAAACCCAGAACCCCGCTGAGCGGTTGCAACATTCCTGGGTTTGGATTGTCGATCCGTTGGATGGCACCAAAGACTTCATTAAGCGCACTGGAGAATACGCGGTGCACATTGCTTTGGCTCACGCCGGACGACCTGTGTTGGCAGTGGTGGTTTGTCCAGAACTCGGCAAACTGTACTACGCCACTTTGGGTGGTGGTACGTTTGTCGAAACCCGTGACAGTGCTGTGATGCAACTACGAGTGTCGGAGTGCGATCGCCTGGCAGATCTCTCAGTGGTGGTCAGTGGCAGCCATCGCGGGGAACGCCTGAATCAGCTTTTGGGCCAACTGCCTTGCCAAAACCAGCGAGCGATCGGCAGTGTTGGCTGCAAAATTGCCGCAATCGTGGAGCAGCAAGCAGATTTATATATCTCTTTATCAGGCAAATCAGCCCCGAAGGATTGGGATCTAGCGGCTCCAGAACTGATTCTGACCGAGGCAGGCGGCAAAGTGACCCGCTTTGATGGCAGTTTGTTGCAGTATAACCAGGCTGATGTCAGCCAGTGGGGTGGCATTCTCGCCAGCAACGGTGCTTGCCACACTGAACTGTGCGCTCAAGCCGAAACGTTACTGGCCGCGATCGATACCTCTGTTTAACCGTTAGGACTATTCAGCTTCGCCAATTAAGGTAAAGGCGGCCCAATCTTTGGGGTCAGGATGTTGCTTCATCGTGGCTAGCATGGCTTGGCGGAGAGCTTGAGCCTTGTCGGGCTGTTGCTGAAGCGTTTGGTAGAACTGCGTCATCAAAGTAGCGGTGGGTGCATCGGGTACCTGCCAGAGAGAAACAATGACGCTAGGTGCTCCCGCTGCAATCAAGGAGCGTGAGAGACCTACTACACCGTCTCCGGTAATGCGACCGCGCCCCGTATCGCAAGCACTGAGCACCACTAAATCGGTATTGAGCTTGAGGTCGAGGATTTCGCTAGCCGTCAAGAGACCATTGTCTTTAGCCGCAGGCGCTAGCGCGATTGCCCCTGGGACTCCCGAACCCTTGAAGTCATCTAATAGCCCGTGAGTCGCTAAATGCACCAATCGAGTTTGGGGCATCTGCTGCAAAACGGCAGCTTTCGTTGCTTGGTTGCCAGTGAGGGCTTGGGTTTTGAGCAGAGTCGCGATCGCTTTGGCTTCTTGCTCGGCTCCAGGGAGAGGGGGCAACGGTTGAGGCGGCGCACCGAGAGGCAGACTGACCTTGGGCATTGTTGGATTACCAACAATCAGGGTGGGATTTCCTCTCTGACGATTTGCTTGTTGAAGGCGTTGCTGTTGCTGATGTGTCAGGTCTAGGACTTGGATGGAAGGTGCGGTCAGCACGGTGTGTTGCTCGATCAAGTAACGACCGTTGCTAGCTTGTAAGGCCGGAAAAGGCACCAAAAATAAGGCTTCCTGGGGCAAAAACATGACGTGGGCGTTGGGGTCAGTAGGTAGCAAATCTGAGATCGGTTGAATCAACAGTTGGTGAAGTTGTTGCAGCGGTTGATTGGTTTGGGTGTTCACCTTGGCGATCGCTCTGGCAAGCGTGGGTGAATCTTCCCGGAAAGTCAGCCCTCGACCCTGTACCCCGATCGCTCCTCTGGCCTGCGTGACCAAGCTCTCTAGCGGTGAAGTTGCCTCGGCCGCATTAATTCCAGAGGAGGGCAAAGCTTTTAACTCAACCTGGCGAAAGCTAATCTTTCCCGTCGGCTGAATCACCCAAATTAGCAGCTGAGCGGCTTGAGGGGAATCAGCATCATGGACAATGGCATATTCCACCAGTGTCGAATTTTGAGTTTTGGCGATTTGTTGAATCTGCGCCAAAGTCGGTGAACTCAGCGAGGGAGGAGTGGTTGCGTTAGCGTTAAGCCGTTGCGCGAGTAGCTCCACAAAAGCACGGGCGCGACTGCGTTCCGCAATTTCTAAAGCGGGATTGGTTTGCTTCTGGGCAATCAGGGTTTGCTGCAACGTGCCATAGGTTTTCTGCTGGGTTTCGAAGATCGAGACCTTCTCCGCATCCGTCAACCCTGGACGCAACGACTCTAGAATTGCAATCGCCTGTCGCAGCGTTTTCTCCGCCTCCGACTGTTGCCCAGAGCGATGCAAAATCCGACCAATGCTGCTCAGCGTCACCCCCTCATTGACGCGATCGCCCACCTCTCGATGCACCGCCAGGGCTTGCTGGTAGAACTTCAACGCTTGAGCATTCTGCCCCTGTTGCTCATAAGCATGGCCCAAATTGCTCAGCGCCACCCCTTCCCCTGTGCGATCGCCCACCTGCTTGTAGAGCTGCAACGCCTGCTGGTAAAACTTCAGGGCTTGATCTGTTTGCTTCTGGTGGTCGTAGACCTGCCCTAAGTTGTTCTGCGTTGTAGCTTCCCCCGCGCGATCGCCAAGTTCCTGGTAAATTGCTAGCGCCTGTTGATGCAGCTTCAAGGCTCGGTCATATTTCCCCACACTGACATAGACCCGCCCAATATTGTTCAGCGTCGCAGCTTGTCCCACCTTGGTAATCGCTTCCTGGTTGAGAGCGTTGCCAATATCTCGGCGCATCGCCAAGCCCGACTGCTGCAACTCCAACGGCTGGGAATACTGCCCCACCGTCTCGTACAGCACTCCCAACTCAGTAAACGCCGTGGCGGCATCCGGGCGATCACTAAACTTATTGAAAATCGCTAGAGCTTGCTGCGTCGAATCCAACGCTTCCTTGTACTGCCCAATGCTGAAAAACAGCCCCCCCATATTATTCAGAATCGTTGCCTTCGCCCCTTGGTAAGCAGGCAGTGAATCAAAAATGGCTAAAGCTTGGCGATAACTTTCCAGCGCCTTGGCATACTGACCCAGATTCACATACACCACGCCCACATTCCCCAGCGTCGTGCCTTCCCCCTCGCGATCGCGCCCCTCCCGTTGCAGCTTTAGCACTTGCTGATAGGCTTCCAGCGCTTGCGGATACTGCCCCAACCGGAAATAAACACTGGCAATCTCATTTAGCCGTAGCTTCTCACTGTTGCGATCGCCCAACTGCCGAATGATCCCCAACGCCTTCTGATAAAACTCCAGCGCCTGGGTATATTGTCCCTGCTCCCCATAGGCTGCCCCCATGTCGTCCAGCGTTGCCCACTCCCCCTCGCGATCGCCAATCTGCTGCCGCAACTTCAGCGCCTGCTGATAGAACTCCAATGCCTTCGGGTACTGCCCCAAACTGTAGTGATAGACATTGGCAATATGGTTCAGACTCTGCGCCTCCCCCGCCTTTGCCCCTGTCGCCCGAAAAATCGCGATCGCCTTTTGAAACGTCGCTAACGCCTCCTGCGGTTGACCCTGACGAAACTGGTCATACCCCTGCTGATTCAGATACACCGCCTCCGTAATCTGCGCCTGCGTTTCTTCTGCCTGCGCCAACACCACCCCAGCCCCCAACGGATTGAAGCGACCTAACGGCGTGCCACCTGCCAGTAATAAAACAGCAATCACAAAGCTCAGCGATCGGCGGTGATAGGACATAGCGAGAGTTTTAGATAGCGAGTAGTGACGAAGAACCTAACCCCCAGCCCCTTCCCTACGTAGCTTGCTTCTCCGAAGGAGTGGGAAGGGGAGCAAGATGTACCAGAGGCTAGGTAAGGTGAGCGAGAAGTGTAAGCCCTCTCCCCCAGCCCCTCTCCCGATACTGAGCGAGGGGAGCAAGATAAAAGAAGTAAGTAGGAGCCAGGATTCAGAATTCAGAAGCTAGAGCATTCCAAGAATCGAAACACCTATAGTCA
>DATNPE010000226.1:0-2694 GCA_036703355.1 Allocoleopsis sp.
GAATTTCCCAAGAAATAGGCTATTCACGGCTCTGATTTTATAAGGTAATAAAGAAGTGAACTCCAAAGTTACGGTATGTAATTTCAGTACAGCTAAATCGCAGCGTTCTGCCTGAAACCTTACGCCAGAGCCTTGCTTTCCCCTCCGCTACTGTCACCCGAACTGGCAAATCTCGTGCTATGAAAACGTTTCATTCGTTGACGCAGCCGCTGATTCAATTGCGGCGAACATCTGAGAATCTTCGCGCTTTGTTGTCATTCAGGGTGTCTCACTCTTCTAACAGTGCTACAGAGGAGAGCGATCGCGCGCTAGCAAAGCGAGACGCCTTAGCGTCTAAGCACACCACCCTTCAGGGCGATCGCGTCTCTAGGGAAGGCACACCCCAAGCGCATGAGGCAATGCATCGACAATCGCCAGTCGAACCGACAAAGCGCCGCAAACCCAAAAGCCGCCCACCAGTCATGTGGGTGGTGGCAGTGGTTTCCCTCACCAGTGCGATGGGGAACCGCTTTTACAATCAGCCGAAGCTAGATGTGGGTACGGCAGCTCCACAAACTATCCGAGCACCGAAAAGTGCCAGTGTTGAGGATACTAAAACCACAGAAGAAAAGCGCAAGGCAGCTCGTACCGGTGCTGTCCCTGTATTGATGTTCGACCACTCGCTCACTCAGGATATTTATCAGACGCTTGAGCAATCTCTGGATCGAGTGGAAGAACTGCGCCAAATGTCTGGTCCTTTTCCCTTTGCGGAGACGACAATTCTTTCAGATGCGACTCAGCGGTATCTGCGCCAAATTAAAGAGGAGGAGTGGCAGACGATTTTAGCTCAAGTTAATAGGACTAAAGGAGTTCAACCTGCTGAGCCAAGAGTGGGGCTAGGCGATCAGGCTGAGGAGTCAACTAATCTTCCGTTTACCCAAGCCGTAAGCGAATTGCAAAGCTATCGCCAGATGTCTTCTCCTCAAGTATTTTCGTCTCTGATTGAGTCAATTTCACTGGCTCGTCAGGGTTACGCGATGGCATTGCATCAACTTTCTGAGCTGCAACGTGCTGAATCTAGTCGTCGTTACGACGCCTCGTTGCTAGAATTCTCGGATCGAGTCTGGCAGGAGACACGAATTGGTATCACGAACGCGTCGAAGCGCATCCTGACTCAAGGTATTCCTCCAGGGCTACCGCCCGATATCTTATCGTCAGCGGTGAAGATGCATTTGAGCACGCTTGTCCCTCCTGAGGCAGAACCTTTTGCTAATCAATTGCTGTTAAGCGTATTACAGCCTAACTTAACAGAAGATAAAGAAGAAACGAAACGCAGAGCTGAACAAGCAGCACAAGCTGTAGAGCCGGTGATGGTTTCCGTACAGAAGGATGAAGTTATCGTCTATGCGGGAGAGAAAATCTCTCAGACAGATTTTGTTCTGTTGGACAACTTTAACTTGAGCCGCCGGGAAATTAACTGGCAAGGGCTGATCGGATTTGGCGGTGTCGTTGCTGGAGGTTTGATTATCTTTTGGCTGGTAGAACGGCAGGTGCATCCTAGGCTACGACGGCGCGACCACATTTTGCTGTGGCTGTTGACACTGAGCACACCGCTACTGGTCATCTTGAACGTTTCTTATACAAACCTGCCTGCAATTGGATTATTGGTGGGTAGCTTTTACAGCCCTGCGTTAGGAGTAACGGTTGTCAGTCTACTGACGGGGTTAGTCACGTTAGGCATGGAAGTCAGTTGGGAATACTTACTCGCCGGTGCTGCGGCTGGTTTACTCGGTGCGTCGATGGCTGGGCGGATGCGATCGCGCGAGGAACTGGCTTGGCTGGGTGGTGTAGTTGGGATAACCCAAGGAGGAATCTTTCTGCTTTTGAATCTCGTCCCTAGTGCTGCCGTCGGTGCAGTTTGGTATACCGTTCTCCAAGAAGCGGCTGTATCCGCTCTCGCGGGCTTGTCTTGGACAGTGGTAGCCCTAGGAATATCGCCTTACCTGGAACGCCTGTTTGACTTGGTGACACCCATTCGTTTGGCAGAATTGTCTAATCCCAACCGTCCTCTGCTGAAACGACTAGCAACCGAGGCACCTGGAACGTTTCAACACACAGTGTTTGTTGCTTCTCTGGCAGAAGCGGCTGCACGCGAACTTCACTGCAACGTTGAACTCGTCCGAGCGGGAACACTTTACCATGACATTGGGAAAATGCACGACCCCATAGGATTTATTGAAAATCAAATGGGCGGCCCCAACAAGCACGATGAAATTAATGACCCGTGGCAAAGTGCTGAGATTATCAAAAAACACGTCTCTGAGGGACTGGTAATCGCACGTAAGCATCAGTTACCTAAAGCCATTCGCGACTTTATCCCAGAACACCAGGGAACGCTGTTAATTTCCTATTTTTATTTCCAGGCTAAACAGAAAGCTGAACAAGAAGGTTGTCCTCCTGTAAAAGAAGAGGATTTTCGCTATGACGGGCCAATTCCCCAGTCGCGAGAAACGGGCATTGTCATGCTGGCTGATGCCCGTGAAGCAGCGCTGCGAAGCCTGAAGGAGGATGTTACTCCAGAAACCGCCCTTGGGATGATTAATAAAATCCTCAAAGCCCGTTGGCAAGACAACCAGTTGCTCGATTCTGGGCTAACGCGGGAGGATTTGTCAAAAATTGCTGAGGTGTTTGTCAGAGTGTGGCAACAGTACAATC
>DATNPE010000227.1:0-2836 GCA_036703355.1 Allocoleopsis sp.
GGTTGTTGTGGCCGAGTGCTGATTTGCCGCCAGAAACAGAGGAAGCTCCCTAAACCAACCCTTGAACGAATAGACCCCTAAAGCAAAAGCTCCCGATCTGCTCAGGAGCTTTTTTTAATGGCTAGAAATTAGGGTGAGAATTTGTGCTTGAAGCCAAGAGGCCGTAACTAAACGCGATCGCGGTAGCAAAGATTCAACAGCCAGCCACCAGCGGCAAACTTCAGCACTTCTAAAGCCCAATAGCTACCATGCAACTGGTTCATGCCAACAGGGATTTCCAGGGAGGTGTTGAACAAGTTCAGCTCTAGCCCTAGAGCACTCATTTGGGGGGTGAGCGCGTAGGTGTAGATGAGCGCGATCGCCAGCAGCACCCCAGCTAGGAGTAGACCTGCATAGCCTCTCCGGTTGTAACGGTTTTGCAATTGCCGCAATGCCAAAACTGCCGTCAGCGCTAAAGCCGCGCAGAGAAGTTCGATGCGGTTAAAGAGCCAGAAGATAGCATATCCAGCCGCAGCAAAGCCAGTTTGGCTCATCATTCCAGTTGCATACAGGCTCGGCATGATTACCAAGTCCAAAATAAAGCTGCTACTGAGCCAAAAAGCTAAGGTAAAAATGACAACCAATTGCCATCGAGGTCGCTGCATTACGGCATGAGAAATGCTGAAACTATCTACACTGGTCTGCATAAGAATTCTTGGGTTTATGAATCTATCTATCTTTAGTTTAGCGAATCTATTCTTCAAGGAGCATGAAATAAATTGGAAGCAATCCTAAGCAATCTAAGCTAATTAAATAGGTCAAAAATCTTGACTAAAGCAAAGTGCAGAGTTTTCGATGAAAAGGCTGAGCTTGTTGTTAATACAAAGCATTGCTCAACTTATCAGTCAAACAAACACAAAACTAAATAATTTCACTCAGATGGTGATAGTTTGCTCATGTCTCTCAGACGACTCGCTTAAGCACAAAAACCAAATGAGTCTGACAGAAGGCTGCCAGACTCTTCAATAGTAATCAATAAGGAAGTTAGTTTCAAAGGTGGACTAAAACCCTGCAACTCGTCAGATCCGCGAAAGGTTACAACACCTCCTTAAAACACTGAAATAACCAATCACTCGCCTACTCTATCGATCAGTAGACTCTTAACTACCGTTTAGGTGCCTCCTTATGAAGAACCTGAATTTTCTGCAACGAACTCTACAAAGAGCATGGCGATCGCAAGGGGAGGAAGCCAGTAACCAATCAGGAAATTGATGAGTTAAAAAGATTGGTAAACTGCTAATGACTTGCTGATCAGATGCCTTTGTAGGGTGATACCGAACATTGGAGAAAACACTCTGACTAGCGCAGGTGGCTTGCCATTTTCCAGCTTCCAGGAGTTAATCAATTGGGTTGAAGAGAAGGAGCTGTTTGGTGCCTAAATTCAGAATAGCACTGAGGTTTTGAAAGAGCGAGAGGTTTTGTAGAAGTTCACCCGTGATTAAACTTAGAAATAACCCGCAAAGAAACTAAATAATAGCCCTCAGTTCTTGCTCTTGGTTGATTGCTCACAGCAGTTTCCCGATACCTGATCTACAACTGAAGTAGAGACAAAGCAAGCTGCCCAGAAGCTGATTCAGTCTGGGTGGGAGATGGGCGATGAAAGGAATTGCAGTTAGTTTAGGAATTTTGCTGACCGCCGCTATGGTTACTGGAGGGAATCTGCCACCGACCCAGGCCGTGACTCTAGCAGATGGTACGGTCTACTTTGTGCAACCTCCCCGCTTACTGAAGGCCACGACAACGCAGAGCGCTACGTATGCTTGGTCTGCCACTTACTATTTCACGCTGGAGTTGCCCGAGAATGCAGGAGAGCCGCTCCAGCGAGTCACGATCGCCCAACGAGAAGGGGTGGATGTGTTGCGCTACGACTTGGAGGATAGCCGAGCTTTTGTGGGGCAGCCGACAGGTAAACGGCAGGCAATACCCTTGGGAGCAGTAACAGCCGATCGCAAAACTCGGACGGTTTCTGTGACGTTCGATCCGCCGATCGCACCTGGGCAGACGGTAACAATCGGGCTGCGTCCGGTGCGTAATCCCAACATTGGTGGTGTGTATTTGTTTGGGGTCACGGCCTTTCCGGCGGGCGAAAAAGCACATGGACAATTTTTAGGCTTTGGGCGGTTACAGTTTTATGAAGCACGGGATGCTTGGTTTTTCCGCGATCGCTGGTTTCCCTAAGACTGATTCCTGGGCTCGAAGCTGACTTGCTAAGCTAAGCAAATTAGACCAAGCTGGCACTGATAACTTCAATTTGGACAGTGGTGCTTTCTCCTAAATTTAGGCTTCAAGAAACTGCGAGCTTCTTCCACCAATTCTCGGCTTTGCTAGATGCAGGGATGCCCGTGCAGCAAAGTTTGGCTCTAGCAGGTAAAGGTGGCAGTGTGGCTTTGCAGCGTTCTCTCCAGCAAGCTAGCGCCAATGTGGCTCTAGGGCAAGACTTAGCGACGGCAATGACGCTCACGCCATCGGTTTGGAGCTCGTGGACTTTGGCCTTAATTCGGATGGCTGAATACAGCGGTAGCTTAGCGCTCACTTGTCGCAAATTCGCGATCGCGGCAGAACAACAGCAACGACGGGCGCGGCTGTATCGCTCAATAACGTTGATTGGTGTGGCAACGGTGATGAGTTTGCTGTTGCTGCTGGTCGTTTTGCTGCAAGGGACTCGTAACTTTTTAGTTCAACCTGGTTTTTGGATTGCTGCTGGGCTGCTGTTGGCGATTGTGGGTGGCAGCGCCTATTGGTTTAGAACTCAACCTCTAAACGCGGGCTTGTATCGATTTCTGGCCCAAGTCCCTGT
>DATNPE010000228.1:0-6396 GCA_036703355.1 Allocoleopsis sp.
AGCGGCGACGGCAGTAGTGCTATTGACAGGCCAGGAACCGCGCACGCTCTACAATCCTCGGCGGCAACTGTGGTCCTGGGAGCCTTGGGCAGTGGTGTCGCCAGGGTTTGCCCAGATTCTCAGTCGCATGCTCAGCGCCAAGCCACAAAACCGCTATGCCTCCGCAGGCAAAGTGATTCGGGCGTTGCAATCTCTGTTTACTCAACCCGTTTATATTCCTTCTGCTTCTGCTTTAGCGTTGGCTCCGCAACACAATAGCCCCCCGCCCGTAGTGGCTCCCCCTGCTGTAGACCCAGAGCCAGAACCCCGCCTGGAGCTAGAAGCGGAACTAGAGCCAGACTTAGAGCCAGAACCAGAACTAGAGCCAGAACCAGAACCGGAGGCAGAACTAGAGCCAGAGGCACCATCTTCTTCTGCCGTAGCAGATGCGCCAGAGCCAGAAAATGACATCACCTGGATGGGGTCAGCTCTAGCTGCTGCGGCTCTGTTGCTTACCCTATTAGTGATGGGAGTGCTGGCGGGTACGGCTTGGCGATCGCTACGGCAAATGCAGCAAGCTCGGCAAGACGCTTCTAGCCCTACGGCCCTAGTAAAGGCAACCGCTCAGGCGCGTCCTTCTACCAAACCTTCTACCACGCCGAGCACCACACCCAAATCTGAGAATGGGGTGCATGAAGCGTTGCGCAATCGCCGTCGTGACTTAAATATTAGCTATGACCTGTTTATTGATTTAGTCGATACAGTTTTTTACGCCGAGCACTCGGAACTGAACAACCGTCGTCTCAGCTCTGATGCCTCCGATCGCGCCTTGCGCCGTGAGTGGAACGCTACCGCTGAGAAACTGCTGAATAAGCTCGAACCCTTGAGCCAAGAAGCTCGCGATCGCTTGGGTCGTTACAGCCAGCAGGATTATGACCAGTGGTTAATGGAGTTGGATCGACAGCATATTAGCCGCCCTACCTTCGCTCAATTGGTGGATGCCAAGTTCTACCGCTTGTTTCCAGAGCAACAAGAGCGCTATCTAGACCCCAACACCTTTGGTCAAGTGTGGTATGCGATCGCCCAGGAAACCTTGAAAGCCATTCAAGCGGGAACTGCTTACTCCATGCTGGAGCTGGGCCCGAAAAACCCCAGCCAAACTCTAAGAGCAACGCTGAAGCCTGGAGAAGGTAAAGTCTATGTGGCCAATTTAAGCCAGGGGCAGACGCTGCAAGTTGCTTTGCAATCTCCTGACCAAGCCACTCGCTTATCGATTTATTCGCCCGATCGCCGCTCGGATGTGGCTCAAGCCCTGATCAACGACACGCCCAACAGTACTTGGTCTGGTACACTGCCCCGCCCTGGTTACTACGAAATTGTGATTCTGTCGAACTCGCCGGAGATTATTGGCTACCAACTCAACCTTAGCTTACAGGCTCCCGCCCCGACCGCTAGCGAGTCGTCATGGGACGGCTGAGCGTTCGAGGAATGGGCGGACTCGTTGCCATCGACTGAGCCATATTCAGAATATTTTGCCGCTCTCCAGAAAAGAAGCTGACGGTGTAAACTAGGCCGTTTTGCTCCCAAATCACGGAAGAAAACCGAGAGGCAGGCTTGAGACTGTCACCTGGTAAGAAATAACCCCGGACTCCTTCTGCTAGCTTAATTGGAGCTGCTGCCGCTTGATGTTTTTTTAGCTCAATTTGGGCGCTTTCTGAGTCTTTTCTATCGACCGAGAAACTGCCGATCAAGCAAGGTTGAGGACTAACCTCGCAGGTAAACAAACCGATGGTCATCCCAGGTGGCGATTGGGACGGAAAAACTTTGACAATCAGTTGCTCAATAAAGTCCTGGTCAGCGGGGCCGCTCAGCATGATTTGGGAGGGCAGGCGCATGACCAAATTGGGCGGTAATTCTTGGCTGATCTTGTCTAGGTGGGGTGTGAAAATATCGGCAGGGACAGCCGCAGCTTTAAGGGTGCTGCCCATGATTAAAGCCACTGATAAAGAAATAGAGGCGGCTAAGCAGTAGCGATGCAAGCGGGGGTAGATCACCGGAACTCCTCGTAGACTCACATCAGCTTCAGGAGGCAGACGCGATCGCTGAAGCCGATCCCAGCTATTGTGGGCCGATTCTGGCGATTTCTGAGCACCTCGCCGAAAAAGTATAAATTTCACAATAGATTGCAACCAACGGGTGCGCTACCCCAGCGGCTCAAACAATTTTGGGATGAAACCGAGGATGTAGTAGCGGCTCCACAAGATGTCCTGTCTGCAAATGTTCTGCCACTACCGTTGGTACATCCTGAGGCTGCACACGGCAATACCAAACTTCATCAGGCAGTACTCGCACATTCGGTCCCATGTTGCACTGCCCCAGACAGCCACTCGCTTGAACATGGGCTTCAGGAACAGGATGGGCTTGAAAGGCTGCCAGAACTTGAGCGGACCCTCTCTCTAAACAGTTCTGGTACTGGCAAACCAAAACTTGTCGCTGACTCACATCTTCCAAATAAAAAATTCCCGTGTTGTCTTTCCATTCTAGAGAGAGCCAGAATTCTCTCGCCTAGGGAAAAGCACGGGAATTTGAGTAGTTAGCCAAGCCAGCGATCGCCCATTTGATCGTCCAACTTGATTCGCTAGCGTTAGTTACTTACCAAAGCCACGACCACGATTGGTCGAAGGCATACAGAGGCATTTTTCTAGTTGCGATCGCAGGGTGTCATGGTCTAGATCTTGGCCGATCAGCACCAACTGGTTTTTGGGTTGACCGTTCCAGGTGTCGTCTTCCAGGGAGAAGCGCTTGCCGCTGAGGTGGAAGATATGGCGCTTGGGGCTTTCATCAAACCAGAGAATGCCTTTGGCTCGGAAGATACCCGCAGGTAATTGATTGTCGAGAAAGTGTTGAAACTTCTTAATTGAGAAGGGTTTGTCGCTCTGGAAAGACAGTGAGGTGAAGCCATCATTCTCTAGGTGGTGCGAGTGATGGTCGTGATCGTGGTGGTCGTGGGTGCAATGCCCATGATCATGATCGCAAGCGGAGTGATCGTGGTGATCGTGATGCTCATGATCATGATGGTGATCATGATCGTGATGGTGATCGTGGTGATGATCGTGATTCGACTCGGATTCGGTGGGGTTGAAGTACTTGTCCGATTCAAACAGACCCACACTCAGAATCAGCGGTAGAGCTACATTGCCTTTGGTGGTGCGTAGAATCCGGGCATCTTTCTTCACATCCCGGATTTTCAGCTCCAGGCTATCAACATCGGCTTCATCCACCAAATCCACTTTGTTCAGCAGAATGATGTCGCCGTAAGCAATTTGGTTGTAGGCCGCTTCGCTGTTGAACAAGTCGAGGCTGTAGTTTTCCGAGTCAACTACGGTGACGATCGAGTCGAGGCGAGTTAAGTCACGCAGTTCTGTGCCCAAGAAAGTGAGCGCTACAGGCAGTGGATCGGCCAAACCTGTGGTTTCGACCACCAGATAGTCTACCCGCTCTTGCCGCTCTAGAATCTTGTAAACCGCTTCTAGCAAATCGTTGTTGATGGTGCAGCAAATACAACCGTTGCTGAGTTCCACCATGTCATCGCCAGTTTTCACAATCAGCTCGTTGTCGATGCCGATTTCCCCAAACTCATTCACCAGAACCGCAGTTTTCACCCCCTGCTGGTTGGTCAGGATGTGGTTCAAAAGCGTCGTCTTCCCACTACCGAGAAATCCAGTAATGATCGTGACTGGCAGACCATGCTTGGGGGCATCCATTGCCTGAGTTTGAGCGGAATCAGTGGCTGATTGCATAGTGTGACTAGTCAGTAATTGCTAGAACAAAAGTTTTTTGGAGTCGAAGCCAACTCAACATGTAGCAGGAGTGTAACGAAGTCTCAAGCCGATGTTGGGCCATCTCCTATAGTAGGCGATCGCTCCATTCAATGACCGAACGAGCAAGAATCCCAATAAAAATCATGACCCCGTAGGGTGCCGTTAGCGTAGCGTAACGCACCGAAAATATGAGTCGTGACGAGCAATTGTGTGACAAACAATTGATTAATGGCGCGTTACGCGGCGCTAACACGCCCTACCCAGAAAGATAAAAAGAAGGTGTGCCTAGTACCCTAGTAGAATCGAAATGTTTAGCCCTACGTCCCTCAAATATTCCTAGTTCACAATGACCCTAACGCTTTACAACAGCCTCACCCGTCGCAAAGAACCCTTTGAGCCGATTGAACCTGGCAAGGTGCGGATGTATTGCTGTGGCGTCACGGTGTATGACTACTGCCACCTGGGTCATGCTCGCTCCTACATTGTTTGGGATACAGTGCGGCGCTATTTGCAGTGGCGCGGCTTTGATGTGCGCTACGTGCAGAACTTCACCGACATTGACGACAAGATTCTCAATCGGGCGCGGGAGCAGGGGGTTTCTCCGCGAGAAATTGCCGATCGCTATACCCAAACCTATTTTGAGGACATGGCACGGCTGAACATTCTAGAAGCCGATGAGTATCCCCGTGCTACGCATACCCTCGATGGCATCAAACGTTTGATTCACGAGCTAGAGCAGAAAGGCTATGCTTATGCAGCCGATGGCGATGTCTACTACAAGGTGCGGCAGTTTGCAGAGTACGGCAAGCTCTCTGGTCGCAAGCTAGACGATATGCAAGCAGGAGCCAGTGGCCGTGTCGAGGTTTCCGCAGAAGAACAGAAAAAGCAAGACCCCTTCGACTTTGCGCTGTGGAAGGCGGCCAAACCCGGAGAAGAGTTTTGGGACTCGCCTTGGGGTGATGGTCGTCCCGGTTGGCATATCGAGTGTTCGGCGATGGTGCGCGATCGCCTCGGTGAAACCATCGACATTCATGTAGGTGGCTCTGATCTGGTATTTCCCCACCACGAAAACGAGATTGCCCAGTCGGAAGCGGCCACTGGTCATCCTTTAGCCAATTACTGGCTACACAACGGCATGGTGAACGTCGGTGGCGAGAAGATGTCTAAATCTTTGGGCAACTTCACCACCATTCGTGATCTGCTGGATCATGGCTTAGATCCAATGGTGTTGCGGCTGTTTGTGTTGATGGCGCACTACCGCAAACCCATCGACTTTACCGATGAAGCGATCGCCTCTGCGAACAACAGTTGGGACACGCTCAAGGAAGGACTGCTGTTTGGCTATGAACATGGAGCGCAACTGAACTGGCCCGATCGCCAAGATCCCGACTTTGGTAATTCAGCCAACATGCGGATTGATATTCAGAGTGATCCTGTGCAACGCTTTCAGGCAGCAATGGATGACGACTTCAACACCCCTAGCGGTGTGGCCGTTTTGTTTGAACTTGCCAAGGATCTGCGCCGAGAAGGCAACCTCCTAGTTCACCAAGGCAAAACTGAGGTGGATGCTCAAACATTACGGTCTCAATGGCAAACCTTGGTTTGCTTGGCGCAAGTTCTAGGATTAGCAGCGGCACCAGACTCAGAGACTGTTACGGGTGGCTTGAGTGAGGCAGAAATTGATGCATTGATTCAACAGCGGCAGGAAGCGCGCAAGGCCAAAAACTTTGCCGAGGGCGATCGCATTCGGGATGAGTTAAAGGCTCAGGGCATCACGCTAGTGGACCAACCGGGTGGTGGCACGACCTGGCACCGCAGCTAGTTACTAGCCAGTCCAGCGCATCACCAGTGCTAACGCCGATAATGGAGGGGAATCCACGAGGTTTCCTCTCTTCACCTATTGCATTTGTGATTTTGCTCCAAGCTCAGCGCTATTTGAGAACAAACGATGATATCTGAACTTTCAAAGGCGATCGCAGCTCTCGACATTCCCGCTGATTGGATAGGGCTGCGAGGTGTTAAAGATATTTCTTCCACTTATGCCGTTCGCGATGGCAAACCTCAAACCAATGGCAAATCACTGACCCAAGGTGTGATGGTAGAGGTGTTGGTCAATGGCCAACTGGGCTATGGTGCCACCAATTCTCTGAAGCTGGAAAGCTTGCAAGCCGCTGCCCAAGCTGCCTACCAACAAGCCCTCACCGCCAGTCAATGGTCCATTCACCCGACGACGGTGGCAGAGCGACCAAAAGTAGTCGGACAGTATACATCCCCGTTTCTGAAACCTTTTGAATCTCTAACGGCGGGAGAAATTAACGAGGTCTTGGTCAAGCTTTGCCAAACCCTGAAGGCATCTGACCAGATTGTGCAAACCAGTGCAGCGGCACACACCAGAGCGATCGAAACTTGGTTTGTCAGCAGCAACGGCTCCGAGGTTTATCAGAAATTCCTGACTTTAGCGACCGACTACGCTGCCACCGCTCAAGCAGGCCCAATCGTACAACGTCGCAGTCACAATGGCTGGTTGGCGCATTGCGCTCAAGGCGGCATGGAGCTGTTTTTGACCCCAGATTTGTGGGACGCAGTGAAGCAGGTG
>DATNPE010000229.1:0-2174 GCA_036703355.1 Allocoleopsis sp.
AGGCATCCCCTCGGCGCTAGGAGCAGGGGTTTGCTCTAAGGTTTCGGCAGTAACATTGACCGCAAACGGACAAGGTGTAACTCCCCAAACACTCGAAGTGACTTCTCCTTGCTCTGGATCAACTTCTATCCTTAATTGCAAAGGGATACCACTTGTGTTTCTCACCATCAAATCTTTGTAGCCGTAGGCAACCGTAGCATCTCGCCCTAGGGGAAAGAAACGCTTGCTACCGTAAGGATCAATGCTGTGGTGATGCCGTTCTAAAATCTCAAATCCAGCCAGCAGAAAAGTATTGAATAAATTTGTAGAAATTAGGCAGAGTCCACCACCAAAATCCAGCTTGACTTCCCCTCCTACAAAAACTGGCCCTTCCCGAAAACCACTAAAGCGAGTCGGACGTGGCAGGCGATGCCAAAAGCTGAAGATTTGCTGGGGTTGTATCGTTAAGCCATGAATTTTTCGCGCTGCCAACTTCAGATTCCACAGTCGGTTCTCGCTCACCTGTGGAGAATCGGGGCGGGGAGGAATCGGAGTTGTAAATTGGCTCCACAGATACGGATAGCGCTGAGTCGTCTCCGGTTGTTGAAGCCGAGCGTAGTGCCAAGGATAACCTCGTCGCCAAGCAGCGCCATATTTCAACCCAGATTTCAGTGAAGTTTTGCAGGCTTGCCAGATTTGTTTCATGCTGTTGAGAGGAAGCTTAGTAGATGCAACGCACTGAGCCAAGCTAATTCCTAAAAACCCATAGAATTTATCGCTCAAGCGTATTCTTCAAGCTCAAAAACTTCACAAAAACTACAGCAGCACGAACTCGGTAATTGTTGAGGGCTGAAATGTCTGGTAGGTCTAAGTCGGGTTGGCAATTTTGGATCGATCGCGGTGGCACCTTCACCGATATTGTGGCGCGACAGCCTAATGGTGAGTTAGTGGTTCACAAGTTGCTGTCAGAGAACCCCGAACGCTATGCAGACACACCACTCCAAGGAATTCGTGAGATTCTCGGTTTAGAGACTGAGGCACCCATCCCAGCAGAGCAAATTGCCGCAGTCAAGATGGGAACGACCGTGGCGACAAATGCTTTGTTGGAGAGGAAGGGCGATCGCACCCTACTCCTGATCACCAAAGGCTTTCGGGATGCCCTGCGGATTGGCTACCAAAATCGCCCAAACATCTTTGCCCGCCAAATCATTCTGCCTGAGATGCTCTATGAGCAAGTGATTGAGGTAGAAGAACGCTACACAGCGCAAGGCAAAGAACTAACCCCGGTGAATCTAGACGCGATTCGTCCTGGACTGCAAGCGGCTTATGAAAGCGGAATTCGAGCTTGCGCGATCGCCTTCCTCCACGGCTACCGTTACCCCAGTCATGAACAACAAGTTGCTGAGCTAGCCAGAGAGATTGGATTTACTCAGATTTCGATCTCCCATGAAGTCAGCCCTTTGATGAAATTGGTGAGTCGGGGAGATACAACGGTGGTCGATGCCTATCTCTCACCAATTCTGCGGCGCTATGTCGATCGCGTGGCGAGTCAGTTGGGTGATACGCAACTGATGTTTATGCAATCCAATGGAGGATTAACTGACGCAAAGTTTTTCCAAGGTAAAGACAGTATCCTTTCAGGGCCAGCGGGAGGAATCGTTGGTGCAGTCCAAACCAGCAAGCTAGCAGGGTTCGACCAGATCATCACGTTTGATATGGGCGGCACTTCTACTGATGTGGCGCACTACAACGGCGAATATGAGCGCACCTTTGAAACCGAAGTAGCGGGTGTGCGGATGCGATCGCCAATGATGTCTATTCACACGGTCGCAGCAGGCGGTGGCTCGATTCTGCAATTCGATGGTTCCCGTTATCGAGTTGGCCCAGAGTCAGCAGGGGCAAACCCAGGCCCCGCTAGTTATCGCAAGGCTGGGCCTTTAACTGTAACTGATGCCAACGTCATGGTGGGCAAGTTGCATCCCCAGTTTTTCCCGAAAGTCTTTGGCCCGAATGGAGATCTACCCCTGAATGATGAAGTGGTGCGAGAGAAATTCGCCGAACTCGCGATTCAGATTCGAGAAGTCACCGGAGACAACCGCACTCCAGAACAGGTGGCACAAGGATTTTTAGCGATCGCCGTTGAGAAAATGGCGAATGCAATCAAGAAAATTTCTGTTCAGCGAGGATATGACGTT
>DATNPE010000230.1:0-3210 GCA_036703355.1 Allocoleopsis sp.
TGGGGGGAGAAGCAGGGGTGGGGCTAGTGGCTGGAGTTGTGGTGGCTGTGGGGCTGGGACTGACTGCGGTGGAGTCGGTTTCGGGGGATGAAGCACAGGCAACACAGACCAAGGACACCAGTGTGAGCAGACCAGTTCCAAATAATCTGTGAAAGTGAGAGGCCATAGAAATGAAATCCGTATAGGGGGTGGGATAGGGGAGCTGTAAAGTCTCAAGTTCAGATTTCAACGCACCCATTGGATTTAGTTGAGCTGGACTGAGAACGCATAATCATAAGGTTGAGACCGCGAATCGAGCTTGAGTGTGTAGGTGCCAGTCAGGGGCAGTTTGCCAGTCCAACGGGTTGAGCGATCGCGGCTCTCAGCCAGTAAGGTACCATTTGGTGCCATGATGACTGGCAAAGGGCCTAATCCGCCAGTATCGATCGTCAGAGTTTGTCCTTGCACCCCGCTGAGCAGGTATTGGTGCACACCGGAGCTAGCAAATCGTCCAGCGACCGTAGCGGGACGGCGATCGGCAGGTAAAGTCATTGGCTCAGTTTTGTTGTCGTAATTTTGCCCCGTGTTGCCCTGCTGCTCGATTGCGGCTTTCACAACTGGTGTTAACTTCTCCTTCCAAAAGCGGATCTCCGGAAAACCCTTGACCTGGCTGAAAACATCCTGCCAGCGCTGCTCCTGAAAAGCTTGTTCGGCAGCTTGAAATCGGGTTTTAGCTTGTTGCCAGTCTTGTTGCCATTGAGCGATCGCCAGTTGGGATTCGGCGTAGGCAAGGCTAGTTTGAGGCACCGCTTTGGCTAACGCCATTGCCACCTCCAAATTGCCCGCTTGGTATTGCTCGGTAGCGGTTGCTAATAAGGTAGGACCAGCATCGACAGGCTGATCGGAGTGGGTGGCGGGAGCAGTAGGACTAGGCGCAGGAACCCCATTGGCTGTGGGGCAACTGGTAAGCGTCAGAGACTTGTAAACCCAACCTGCGATGGGTGCATTCACTTGCAACCATTCGTCTTGTTCTACTACGACGGTGAGACGGGTGCCATTGGTGAGTTGGCCCACCACGTTATTGGAGGCAACAATGGGGCTGGAGCGCACATTTAAGGGTGGCTTGGAGTCGCTAACTAAGGTGATGCAACTTTGCGACTGAATCACCCTAGAAGACGTTTGGGAAGCGCTGGTTGAGGTCGCTACGGTAGGGTCGGGACTGGAATAATGGGTGGAAGCTTGGGGAAGCCTTTGCTGCATGACAGAACTGATGCCTGCGATCGCCAGGATCGCCACAATTCCTGAGCCCACTAGTAGGGAAAGCTTCAGTTTCATCGCTAAAAATGCTGCTGTGATACACCCAAATTCAATTTTCCCAAAGAAGTGCGATCGCCCCCGATAGAATAAAGTGATGGCACCTCCCACTCGCAAACAATTTGGTCAACATTGGCTGCGGAGCGACAAAGCTCTGAGCCAAATTCTGAAAGCAGCAGATCTGGCACCGAGCGATCGCGTGCTGGAAATTGGTCCTGGCACAGGCATCTTAACGCGGCAATTATTACCGAAAGCCCAAGCGGTGGTGGCGGTAGAAATTGACCGTGATTTATGTACGCTACTCGCCAAAAAATTAGGATCAACCCCTAACTTTTTGCTGCTGCAAGGCGATTTTCTCACCTTAGATTTAGCATCTCATTTAGCGGCTTTTCCCCAGTTTCAACAGCCCAACAAAGTCGTTGCCAATATTCCTTATTACATTACGGGACCAATTCTAGAAAAGCTGTTAGGCACGATCACCGAGCCTGCTGCCACATCCCTCGAATCGATTGTGTTGTTGGTGCAAAAAGAAATTGCCGATCGCCTCTGTGCCAGGGCTGGGTCGAGAGCTTACGGCGCTTTGTCGGTGCGGGTGCAATATTTGGCCGAGTGCGAGTTCATTTGTGATGTGCCTGCCAAAGCCTTTGAACCGCCGCCCAAAGTCGATTCTGCGGTGGTGCGATTGTGTCCTCGGCCCACAGAACCCCCCGCCCAAAACCCGAAACAATTGGCGAGTTTGGTGACGATGGGCTTTGCCACCAAACGTAAGATGTTGCGAAATAATTTGAAAAGTGTGGTCGATCGCGACCGACTGACGCAATTGCTGGAACAATTAAACGTGAACCCGCAAGCCCGCGCCGAAGATTTGAGCGTGGCTGAATGGGTGGCTTTAAGTAATTTGTTGACACCTGCATGCGCTCCTACTCCTTAACTGCCGCTGCCAAAATTAACCTGCACTTAGAAATCATTGGCGATCGCCCGGATGGATTTCATGAGTTGGCGATGGTGATGCAAAGCGTTGACCTCTGCGATCGCATCGATTTGCGTCCGCTGTCTACAGACACGATCCGAGTGCATTGCGACCACCCTGAAGTGCCTACGGATCAACGCAACTTGGCCTACAAAGCCGCAGCCCTGATGGCCGCTGAGTTTCCTGATACCTTTGCTCAGTACGGCGGCGTAGAAATCAATATCCAGAAACAAATCCCGGTGGGGGCTGGCTTAGCAGGAGGTTCAGCCAATGCCGCTGCAGTGCTAGCGGGGCTAGACCTGATGTGGCAACTCGGCCTCACCCAAATGGAACTGCAAGAGCTGGGGGCTCGCTTAGGCTCAGATGTGCCCTTCTGTATTGTCGGTGGCACCATGTTAGCGACAGGTCGAGGGGAAGAACTGGCACCCCTGCCTGATCTGGATCAAATTTCTGTAGTTTTGGCTAAGTACCGTAGTCTCTCGGTGTCTACCGCTTGGGCCTACCAAACCTTTCGGCAACAGTTTGGTCACACCTATGTGTCCGATGCTAAAGAACTAGAAACCCGCAGGCAACGGGTACATTCTGGGCCAATTGTCTCCGCGATCGCCCACCGCAGCAGGGTCGAGATTGGCCAGCGTCTCTACAACGACTTAGAACGAGTGGTTTTGCCTGAGCATCCGCAAGTGTTGCGCTTGCGAGAACAGTTTCAGCAACAAGGCGTGCTGGGCACCATGATGTCGGGTTCTGGCCCCACAGTGTTTGCCCTGACCGAATCGCCAGCCGAAGCCGAACAAGTGCGCGATCGCGTTAAGGCAGCGATCGCCGACCCAGATTTAGAGCTGTGGGTAGCGCAACTCACTAACGCCAGCATTCGCGTGGTTGGCTCTCGCCCGGTTTAACTTGCCTGTTTCTCATTTCCCCTAAGAAGAACTATGGCTAATCTCACT
>DATNPE010000231.1:0-9199 GCA_036703355.1 Allocoleopsis sp.
CACCCTCGAATCGATTCCTGAATTTGGATGTAAAGCTCTCCATCGGCAAACCGTTTACGGACCATTGGTCCCAGGTCCATACCTAAGTAGCGAGCAACTTCTTGAGAGAGCGGTACATTAGCAGAGCCGGAAAACAACCGCAAACGACTATTGTCAGAAATAGTCGGCAGAGTTGGCTGAAGAGTCAAAGTTGCAGAACGGATCACAACAGGCCCCCGAAGCGCATTCATCGCAATATTATCATTCTGATCCAGAATCATCCTCCAAAAATTCCCTGAATTGGGCGTAGCAATGGAGAGTCACTTTTGCAGAAACTGATTAGGAATTGTCGCACAAGAGTGGGAAGGCAAACTAGCGATTTTTGGCTGAAAAATCTACAGATCAATTAGAATTTCAGAGAAACTCGCAAATCGTTAGAAGCCAATAGCGGCCTCCACTTCCCAGCAAAACACTCAGCAAGAGAGCTAAAATTGATTACCAAGCTAGTCTAGGCAAAAATTCTCATCCATATTTGTGAGAAAAATCTAGACTCAGCCATTACTGAAACATATGGGAACAACTCCACTTTAAGTAGGGCAAAAAATTTCTTCAGGGGGTGACGTGATGAGCTTGAAAGATCGAATTGGCGAAGATATTAAAGCGGCAATGAAATCTAAGGATAAAGTCCGCTTAGAAACGGTTCGTAGTATTAAAAAAGCATTGTTAGAAAAAGAGGTTAGTCTCAGACCGACCGGACAAACAGAGTTGACAGAGGCTCAGGAGATGGAAGTCTTGGTGCAGCAAGCCAAGCAACGTCGTGACTCCATTGAACAATACCGTCAAGTAGGGCGGACTGACTTAGTCGATCAAGAAGCGCAAGAGCTAGCGATTCTAGAAGCATACTTACCGACACAACTCTCTGATGACGAATTAAGTAAGGTCATCGATGAAATTATTACAGAAGTAGGCGCAAATTCACCGAAAGATCTGGGTAAAGTCATGGGAGCGGCCATGCAAAGAGTCAAAGGCCAAGCCGATGGTAAGAAGATTCAAGAGCTAGTCAAAGCGAAGTTGAGTCGATAAGCTGTTGTGATCAAGGTCAGCCTGTTGTGTCCCTGCTGCAATCAATTCAAGGCAAACTAAAGCTCCTATGCAACCGCCAATTCCTATCGGGACAATTCTGCAAAACCGTTATCGCTTGATCAGTATTTTGGGCCAGGGTGGCTTTGGTCGCACCTATTTGGCAGAAGATCAAGGGCGGTTTAATGAACGCTGTGCTTTGAAAGAATTTATTCCGGCGCAGTCCAGTCCCTATGCTTTAGAGAAGTCTAAGGAATTGTTTCAGCGCGAAGCTGCCATTCTGTACCAAATTCAGCATCCCCAAGTGCCGCAGTTTCGGGCCACCTTTGAGCAGGATCAGCGGCTCTTTTTAGTCCAGGACTATGTGGAGGGCAAAACCTACGGCACCTTGGTCCAAGAGCGGACGGCTCAGGGTTATCCGTTTACAGAGTCAGAGGTGATTCAACTGCTGCGGCAAATCTTGCCCGTCCTGGCCCACATTCATAGCAAGGGCATTATTCACCGCGACATCTCGCCAGACAATCTGATTCTGCGCGAAAGTGACCATTTGCCAGTATTGATTGATTTTGGGGTAGTGAAAGACCTAGCGACTCGCATCCAGTCGCCAGAAACGGTGCCACAGCCAACCACGGTCGGGAAGTTTGGTTATGCGCCTAGCGAACAAATTCAAACGGGACGGGCTTACCCCAGTAGTGATCTCTATTCTCTGGCGGTGGTGGCGATCGTTCTGTTAGCGGGTAAAGAACCGCAGGAACTCTATAACGACAGTACGCTGACTTGGCAGTGGCAAGACTTTGCCAAGGTTAGCCCTGGCTTTGCTCAGATTTTGAATCGGATGCTGAGCTATAAACCGGGCGATCGCTATGAATCTGTGGCTGAGGTTGTGCAAGCACTACAAGCCTTGACTCAGCCCACGGCGGTCTCTCCCCCCGCTCCGCCAGCTCCCCATCCTGGGCAATCTCCGTCTGCGTCACCGCCACCACCGCCCGCCCAGGCTCAAGTACCATCGCCACCACCACCGCCCACACAAATCCCCCCTCAACCTCCCTCTCAGACACCGCCACCTCCGGCTAATCCCAACTTGTCTCAGGTGGCAACGGTGGCAGTCGGTCGCAGACCAGCCCCGGTCAATCCCAATCCCAACACTGATCCGAACCGAGTTGATCCGGTCATTCCTGCTCCTTCTAGTGGCCCTGCTTGGGAAAATCCTTGGGCGATCGTCGCAGTGGGAACCACTTTAGCTTTGGCAGCAGGATTAGGTTCTTGGGCTTTGGTAACTTCCTTGCTACGGAATCCAGAAGATCCTGTTTCCCCAACGCCTACCGTTTCCCTGAGCCCGACCCCAACCCCTAGCACCACACCTACCCCAACGCCTAGTTCTAGTCCGACGCCGACACCCAGCCCCAGTCCAGTGCAGTTTAGTCAACGGCTCAACGTGACTCCTGGCGATCGCAATACGGTTGAAGGTGGGTTAAGAGCCAATGAAACCATCAGCTATATCGTGCCAGGGCAACAAGACCAAACGTTGAGTGCTTACTTGAGGGGTGAAGGCATTTTAATGACGGTGCTGGCTCCAGACCAAAACCCTGTAAATAATCGCGCCAGAAGGGTTTCGGCTTGGGAAGGCACTTTGCCCTACACCGGAGACTACTACATCCAGCTCAGCCCGGTGCGAGGGATTGCCCAAGCGGACTATGAACTGGAATTGAATTTAGCCGATCCAGTTGAACCGAGTCCGAGCCCAACTCCGAGTCCCAGTCCTAGTCCGAGCCCCAGCCCTAGCCCCACCCCTGCTGCTGTGGATGTGGAGCGGGTCACTTTTCCAGCAGACGCTACCGAAACCCAGGTTTCTGGTCAGACCAATCCCACGACAATCAAGCGCTATTTAGTCACAGCAGCAGCGGGACAAGTGCTCAGTGTAGAAATTGCCGATGGTGCTGCAACTCTAGACATTCGCTATCCAGACGGTCGATTGGTTGAAGATGCTTCTGGCATTGTTTCCTGGCAGTCTCAGCTGCCCACGGGCGGCGACTACCAAATTGATGTGGTTGCAGCGCGGGATACTAATTTCAGACTTAATATCAGTACGCAAGATGCGGAGCCAGCGCCATAAATGAGAGCAAGATGGGACGATTTCTTGCTTAAACTCACTGCCTCAAGAGCGGTAAAGTATAGTTTGAAACTGCTTTTGGCCTCGTGGTCCCTCAGTTATTCTATTGGTTGACTCTTGAACGCACTACTCATTGCTGGCACTGATACAGACGCAGGCAAAACTGTCTTGACAACGGCTCTGGCTGCTTATTGGCAGACTTACTGCACTTCGCACCGACTAGGGATTATGAAACCGATTCAATCGGGGTTGGGCGATCGCGAACTTTACCTTCGCCTCTTTAACCTGGATCAATCGGCTGATGAAATTACTCCGCTCTACTTTCAAGCACCTCTAGCACCTCCGTTAGCTGCCGATCGCGAGGGTCGCAGAATTGAGCTAGAACTTGCTTGGCAGGGATTTGAAAGATTGCGGCAACAGCGAGATTGGGTGCTAGTAGAGTCTCTCGGTGGCTTAGGCTCTCCAGTCACCCACGAAACGACCGTCGCTGATTTAGCTTGGGATTGGCGACTACCGACGGTATTAGTGGTGCCTGTGCGGTTAGGGGCGATCGCTCAAGCAGTGGCCAACGTGGCATTAGCTCGTCAAACGCGAGTCCACCTCAAAGGCATTGTGCTGAACTGCACCCAGCCTCGAACTGCACAAGAAATAGAAGACTGGGCACCCGCAGATTTAATTCAGTCTTTGACCAATGTTCCAATCTTAGGCGTGATTCCTTACCTAGACGAGGCCACTGACTTGACAAAGCTTGCTCAAGTCGCAGCCAACTTAGAGTTAGAGCGGTTGATGCCAATTGCACCTTCCCTAGCTTGAGGCCGCCGTTTGAATTACCGTTTGCAGGACTCCAGGAAGTGACCGATCGACGCTAAATTAGTTGAATAGTATTTAGCAATGAACTGCCTAGTGGTTGACCTGAGCCGCTAGCCCCCACTCGCAGAGGCGACTATGCCAAGATTTCAACGCAACGATAACTTCATCGATAAAAGCTTTACCGTTATGGCAGACATGATTCTGAAAGTGCTGCCAGCTAGCAAAAAGGAAAAAGAAGCATTTGCTTATTACCGAGATGGCATGTCTGCTCAGGCCGATGGCGAGTATGCAGAGGCTCTCGACAACTATTACGAAGCTCTGAAGCTGGAAGAAGACCCCTACGATCGCAGCTATATTCTTTACAACATTGGTCTTATTCGCACCAACAATGGTGAGCACGAAGAAGCCTTAAAGAATTATCTAGAGGCGATCGAACTGAACCCTCGCTTACCTCAAGCCCTCAACAACGTGGCCGTGATTTACCACTACCGAGGCGAACAGGAAAAAGAGGCAGGCAATGACGAGGCAGCCGAAGCATTGTTTGACCAAGCCGCTCAATTTTGGAAGAGCGCCATTCGCATGGCCCCCAACAACTACATTGAGGCGCAAAACTGGCTCAAAACCACAGGCCGCTCTCAAATAGACGTGTATTTCTAGAAATAACCGTCCTAAATTTGCAGTGATTTTCAGGGGTGTGAGCGCATTCATCCTCATGATTCATCTGCAAACGTTAGCAGGAAAAACTGTTAGCTGCACTTTTTTGACCCTTACTTCTGAGTCATTTACCCATGCTGGATCGCGATCAAGTTCATAAAGTTGCTCACCTCGCTCGCTTGGAATTAGCAGCTGCAGAAGAAGAACAGTTTGCTACTCAATTAAGCAGCATTTTGGACTACTTTGAGCAACTCAGTGAGTTAGACACAAGCAATGTCGAGCCGACGACACGGGCCATCGATCTCAATAATGTGACGCGATCGGACCTGCTGCAACCTTATGGCGATCGCGAAACCATTCTTCAGGGAGCACCAGAGCGCGATGATGACTTTTTCAGAGTTCCTAAAATTATCAATGCCGACTAGGCGAAGTTAGGCTCAGAAGAGTAGCCACTCAAAATGAATTTGTACTAAATTTTCCACGTAGGGGCGTTCAATGTGCGCCCCTATTTTTTGAGTGTCTTGATCTTTAAAGAGTAGTAAAAATCTCTAAATATAAAATCTATTTTTGATCCAATTAGTTAACCAATCCTAACACCAGAATTTTCTCTATCGATTTCTAGCGTTTCTGTAAGTAGTTAAAAGACTCTTCAACCCCCTTAAGATAGAGATTTATACCTCCACTAAGGCAGATTTCTTAGAATTGGCCTTCTGATTTAATTGGCAGAGTCTTTTGTTGAGGTTAAGTCTTGTGAAGGCTAAATACGTTACCCTCTTTGGGACAGCCCTAGCTCTGACTCTCACGAGCGGTGCTGCTGTAGCTCAATCGAGTGGCACAACTGCCCCCTCTGCCGCAGAAATCAAGCTTTCCCCAGAAGGCTTTAAGATTTTGTGCGAGGTTTTCCCCCTAAACTCTCGCTGCCCCGGTGGTAGCTCCACAACTCCAACTGCAGCACCCACCAGTCCTGCTGACGACACGACTCAACCTGCTGATAGCACCACAGATACCACTACAGACACAACCGAAACAGATACGACTCGGCCCGCAGGCCCCCCCAGCTCCCCCGGCAGTCCTGACAGCGGTACGGTCCCTGAAGTTGATCCTGCTAGCCCCGATGGTTCTGGCACCATGACCGATCCCAGCACCGACCCTACTGGCACCGAGGGCACCATGACTGACCCCAGCACCGATCCTGCTGGCACTGAAGACCCCACAACTTCACCTGACGGTTCTATGGCTCCTGAATCTGCCCCTAGCTCAGATTCACCTGCGCCTCAAGTTCCCTAAGGATTGCAGTCGGATAGGTGCCTTTGGGTTCTCGAACCCTGGCTCATACCAAACCTTTCAAGTGCGAAGTTATCTGGCTCTAAGAGATGTTTAACTTAGAGCCAGATTTTTTGCTGCTTAAAGTACCCGCAGGACGCTAGAAACGCTGTTAATAGCTGGCAAGCTGCGAATTTCTTCTAAAGCTTGGCGGAAATTGCCTTCTTGGACATCATGCGTCACAACCACAATCTCGGCTAAGCCATCTTGAATGCCAATCTGCACGACTGATTCTAGACTCACTTGATAGTTACCGAAGCAGGTGCCCAGTTTACCAATCACGCCAGGGTAGTCTTGGGTGAGGAAGCGAGCATAGAAACGGGTTACTACGGTCTCCACAGGAGCGATCGCGCTGTAGTGCTGGTGCGAGCAAGCCAAAAGTGGGTGAGCGGCCTGATGTTGAGATGGCAAGGCTGCTAAGTTAGCTTTGAGCACCGCCGCGATGTTCAGAATATCGGACACGACGGCACTGGCGGTTGGGCCTGCCCCAGCCCCACGGCCAAAGAACATCACCTGCCCGATTGGATCGCCTTCCACCAAAATGGCATTGTAAACATCGTTGACGCTAGCCAAGGGATGCTCTTTGGGCACTAAAGTGGGGTGAACACGGATTTGCAGTTGTTCCGGTTCACTTTCGGTCGAGACTGTGTTGCGCTTCGCGATCGCCAACAGCTTAATTACAAACCCCAGTTTTTCCGCATAGGCAATATCAGCAGCACTGACTTGACGAATGCCTTCACAGTAGACTTCTGCTAACTTGATCCGTCCACCAAAGGCCAGGGAAGCCAGAATCGCAATTTTGTCGCCTGCATCCAAGCCATCCACATCAGCGGTAGGGTCGGCTTCGGCGTAGCCCAACCGTTGGGCATCAGCCAGCACATCAGCGAAGTCAGCCCCTTCATTTTTCATCCGGGTCAGGATGTAGTTGGTGGTGCCATTGACAATCCCCATCACCGTATGGATGCGATTGGCTCCGAGGGATTGCTTCAGCGGTTGAATCACTGGGATGCCACCCCCGACTGCCGCTTCTAGCAACACGTACACACCCGCTTCATTAGCAGCGGTAAAAATTTCGGCGCCATAACGGGCGATCGCAGCTTTATTAGCTGTGACCACATGCTTGCCATGAGCAATGGCCTTCAGGATCAGCGATCGCGCTGGCTCGAGACCTCCCATCACCTCAACCACAATATCGATGTCGGGGTCGGTGACAATGGCTTCGAGATCTGTGGTGAACAAGTCAGTTGGTAGGTTGATTTCACGAGGTTTATCGAGCGATCGCACCCCAACCCGATGAATCTCTAACTCTTTTAGTAAGGGGTGCCGCTGTGTTGGATCGAGCAAAATCTGTGCTGTCCCCGTTCCAACTGTTCCCAGTCCTAGCAAACCGACTTTAAAGGTCACAACCGTTATCCCGAATTCCAATAAAGTTTTGGCAATGAATTAGCCCTAGGGCTTGAATCTCAAGGTAGGCATTCTACCTGGCTGATTCAGACTCTAGGGCTAGTTTAACTGCAAGTGATGACAATCTGAGAAGGCAACTCAGATCGGCGATCGCGGCTTAGTAGGTTTCTACGTGCCAGCGCTCGCTCTTCTTCATTTGCTTCTGGTAATCAGACCAGGTGACACCATCTTTAGCAGCCGCAGCAGACAGCGCCTCATCAATGCCGCCTTCCATGCCCTTGAGACCGCAAATATAGGTGTGGGTGTTTTCTTGCTGGATCAGCTTCCACAACTCGTCAGCATGCTCAGCTACACGGTCTTGGATGTACATCCGACCACCAGCAGAGTTTTTCTGCTCACGGCTAATGGCATAGGTGAGGCGGAAGTTCTCTGGGTACTTTTGCTGGATTTCTTCCAACTCTTGTTTGTAGAGAATGTTGGGGCTGGTGGGAATGCCGAAGATCAACCAGGCAAGACCCTTGAATTGATAACCAGGATTCGCTTGACGCTCTGCATCTTTGAACATACGCCACAGGTAAGCGCGGAAGGGTGCAATCCCTGTTCCAGTCGCGAACATGATCACATTCGCGTTGGGGTCGGTAGGCAAGAGCATTTCCTTACCGACTGGCCCCGTAATTTTGACCTCATCGCCTACTTTGAGGTTGCAGAGGTGGGTGGAGCAAACGCCGTAAACAGTTTCGCCAGTTTCGGGGTGCTTGTACTCTAGCTGACGCACGCACAGAGACACGGTTTTGTCATCCACTTGGTCGCCATGCCGAGTAGAGGCGATCGAGTACAGGCGGAGCTTTTCAGGCTTGCCTTTCTTATCCACACCGGGCGGGATGATACCGATACTTTGGCCTTCCAAATAGCGCAGGTCGCCGCCAGCAATATCGAAAATTAGATGGCGAACGGTGCCAATTCCACCTTCACCCACTAATTCTTCGTTAGAAATACATTTGCCTAAATAGGGGCTATTTGGACGATAAATATTAACCGGAACGTTTTCTTCAAATAGAGCCTCATGCTTGGCACCTGCTGAGGGAGCAGAATCTGCTTGTGTCTTGGCGGGTTGAGCCGCAGCAGACTGGGTAGTCTGAGCACTGGCACTTGGAACTGCATTCCCGTTGGTCAGGGTTTCACTATTGAGGGGTTCAATGCCTACAATCTTGCCACCCATCCGCAAAATGCGCTGCATCACTTCATTCATGCGGTTGTAGGGCACTGTGATAAACGTACTACCGCTGCGACGAATAGGGTAGTTCGTCTTATCGGTTTCCGAATTCTGACGTAGACCGACAACTTCATATCGAAAGAGACGGCTACCAGAAGTCGTGTTGCCAGCACCGCCCGCTGCACTTGGATTGAACATTGCTATAGATATCTCCGAACCCAACTTAACTTAACATTCTGCTACAAAATGCCTTTAGCACCCAATGGAGGGTAGCTCGACGCTTCCATTGCAAAGTCTCAAAGGACTCAAAAAATCAAATCCGCATTTCGCAGCTACAGAAGCCATGCTTATAAATAGAGTATAGGAAGAGCGGATCTCTCCGCCTCTTTCTCGTGGCTAAACAGAGCATAAAGGGTCGGTTCGCAAAAGAATGTCAATGTCGAGCCAATTTCATTTCTTTAAAACGCGCAATTAACCTTAGCATAGATAGGAACCGAGCTAATTTTCAATTCGGACTCAACCTTGTAGAGGGGATCGCATTCTGGTAAGATGAACTACTAAACTAGTATTAAATACTTACTAGATAAGCTTTCTTAGGCTGAGCGGTAGCTTTGTTGCTGCACGCT
>DATNPE010000232.1:0-2426 GCA_036703355.1 Allocoleopsis sp.
GTTGGCCCCAGCATCAGCCACCAAGATGTCCCAGATTTGATTTGCAGTTTCGGGTGTCATGGGCGATCGCCTACCTCACTTTAGAAAATACAGTACGCCTCAAGATTTCCTCTTCTAGTTCTGCATCCGATAGTTGATCCAGTGTTGCAGAGTAGCCTTCTAAGTCGCCCTCGAAGCTTTGGTCGTCAAGCTGACTTACGACATTGGGGCGCGATCGCAGGTGCGGCATCTTGTGAAATAGTCGCATGTGGGGTCTGCCGTATTTCTCAAGTGGGTCTTTCATCGCCCCTCTCATTCATTTCAATCAACCGCCGCTTCCATTCTGACTCAGGCAGGTAGATCAACTCTTTGCGGAAGCGAGACTTTGCTGCGGCTATCAGTATCGGGTCGTGGTTTAGCAAAGCTTCTAGTAGTTTGACCATAGGTGGCGATCGCCTTAACCTACCAAAACAAACGGTGCTTTAACCATCATCCTGTCGCCACTAAAACCGTGGCGCTTAAGCCATTCCCTTAAGTCGCTTCTGACTGAATCAAAAATACTTACCTCTCCAGCTTGCATTCTTTTCATAAACCTGCTCATCAGCCTCCTGCAATTTGCTTCTAGTGCAGACCTTCATACTCTTTGGTTATTTTACTAGGCGGCCTGTAATGACTTGGAGATAGTCGGGCATGTAGCAAAGTGGCTTTATCCGCCTGCATCTAGCGGCATCTGACGATTGCTCTCGCTAGTCACCCAGTAGATTGTCTGGCTACATCCCTTGCACTTGCTTGGGGGTGTGCCCTCTGGAATATCGAAGCGTACTATCTTGCTCATAAAACAAAAGGCACCGCTGAGGATGCCACTACTAAACAACTTCTAACCAACTCCGCCACTGGCAAGCTAGTGCTAGGAGTAATCAGCCAAAGAATCGCTTCCAGAAGCCTCCAGAAGATTCCTGTTCGATCGCTTCGTTCCTTGCTTGCTCTTTCTCGATTCTCCGGACGTATTCAGTGTTGTCGATACCACCCGCAAGAGCTTGTGCCGCTGATTCAGTTTTGACAGTTCCTACAGGCTTGTCGTTATGGGTGACAACGTACTCATCTCTTTTTTTGTCGTATCTAATTTCCATTTCAATCACCTAATAGTGTTTGCCTACCTCGTCTCACCGCTACGCTTTAAGCTTCACAGCTCCCAGCGCCAAGGCTTGCTTTGAGGCTGGTATTCGTTTCTGTTCCCTTGATGGGAACAATCTCAGTGTACCCTTTGCTAGCTTGACTAGTCAAGCTAGCAAAGGGATAATTTTGGTAGTTCAGGTATCTGGTATCTTGAGTAGGTGGCTAGTCAAATGATTGAGATGAAAGTAACGCTGTGCATTAAGGACTATTGGCCCGATGGCTTGAGCTTAGAGAAGGCTGAGGAGGAGTTGAAGGCACGAGGGCTTGACTTTAATCGACGCAGTTTAGGCGTACTCAGAGGCAGGGGGACAAAGAAGGGTGAGTGGGTTACTCCCTTCAAGCTGGCTAAGTACCTGTCAGAGAAGACAGGCAAGAAGATTACTGCAATGGATCTGCTAATCGTTGAGGATTAGACAGTGATTGCTGAACAAATCGATCCCTTTGCTTTGCCCTGCCGCTTGGTGTATCGCAATGGCAAAGGAAGCAACCGCCCCAAGTTTCCTAGAGTTTGGAGAGGGGTTTATTTTTTCCTGCGCGATCGCTTAATGACAGGCTAGGCAAGCTTGAGATATCGACAGACTCTGGCGACAAAAGCATAGTTAATTAATTTCAGCAGGTTCCAATAGTTGCCAATCTTGCGGACGACTTACCCCGATCCTCACCTCGTCACCGCAGTAGTCACGGCATAGATAGTAATCAGTTGAATAGCTGCATTTGGCATCGTCGGGCCTATAAAGCGAATAGTTGTAGCCTTTGACGTAGCCATCGCGGGCAAGCAAGGTTTGCAGCTGCTCAAACTCAGGGTTCAGGCGATCGTACTCCTCTCGGCTGGCTCTCCAACTTCTCAGATAGTTGTAGCCCGTAAACTGGGCGGCGGTCCAATGGGCACGAGCGGGAGTAAGCAGGTCATTGGTGTGCAGGCAAATATTAGTGGTGTTGCTGGTGATGATGACAATATTGCCCTCTTGCCGTTGATGCATCAGAAACCCAAGAATCCGCATATAGTCGGCACCAAGTAGGGCCGACTGGCGATCGCTCATCTTTAACTCCTCACCTTCAGAAGGCTTTTGATTCTGGGCTTTGATTCGCAGTAGAGGGCGATCGCTGCCATGCGCCACAATCATCAACTCACACTGCAACCGCTCGGCACTTTGCTTAAAGTAACTGCGGGCACCCTTGATTAGGTCCATTGCCTCTTGGCGATCGGGTGCAATCAGGCGGATAGCGTTGGCAGTTGGTCTAACCTCCCAAGATCGGGGGATTAAGGCTGT
>DATNPE010000233.1:0-9426 GCA_036703355.1 Allocoleopsis sp.
AGAGGGGAAGCGATCTTCCATCGCAGGCTCTAGCATCCGATCGAGCCAGTCTGCAAAAGCGGGAGAAAGTTGCGTACAGGCACGAATGTCGATTTTAAGGCGGCGCTGAGGCAAATCGGCTGGTGATTGGTGGGTGAGCAAAAACAGCAATGTAGCTCCCAGGCCATAGAGATCGGTGGCAGGAACCGCTTTCCCCCGAAACTGTTCTGGAGCCATATAGCCGTAGGTGCCTACCACTGTGCTGCCTTGGGTTAGCGTGTCGCGGTAAGTATCTTGCACCGAGCCAAAATCCACTAAGAAAATTTGTCCATCCGATCGCCGCAGGATGTTTTGGGGTTTGATGTCGCGGTGAATGACAGGTGGGTTGAGTGAGTGCAAATAGCTCAGTACTTCCAAGACTTGGATGGCGAGTTGCTTGGCTTCTGCTTCTCCGATTCTCCACCCTTCCTTGACCCAAGCCCCTAGTGATCGCCCTTCTGCCAATTCCTGCACCAGATAAAACCAGCGGTTTTCCGGCGTATCAACTTGAAAGTAGTTGAGATAGCGGGGAATAGCGGGATGTTGCAAGTAGGACAGCACCCTAGCTTCACGCTCGAACAATTCCAGCACTTTCCAGTCGGTGATGCGCCGTAGGGAGAGGGCTTTCAAGGCAACCTGCTGTTGGGTTGGCAAATCTTCGGCTTTGTAGGTGGTGCCAATGCCCCCCTGACCCAAAACTTCCAGGATGCGGTAGCGATCGCCAACAATCTCCTGAGGGTGATGTAGTGCCTCCATCCCACTCCTTTTCTACAGATGTGGTTCTGTTTCAATTGTGGCTTACGAGCTAAACGAGTCTGAGGCTGGCGGAGTCTCTGCAACCGGAGGTGTGGGAGGTGTGGGTTTGTGCCAGTGATGATAGGCTAACGTGCCTAAGCCACCGACTAGTAAGAGGTAGGGACTATAGACAAACAGCCAAATGCTCAAGTTCAGCAATCCCACCGTTAGCTCGCCCATTGAGTGTGTGGCTTGGCCCCAAGTTTCCTGCATACGTAACCCCACGGGGCTTTGGGCGGGAGGTGAAGCGGCGATCGGTTCAGCCAAACTAAGGCTAATGGTGGAAAAAGCCACTTGGCCTTGTAGGCTTTTCAGTTGGCCGTCGGTCTGCTCGATCGCTTGCCGCACATTGCTGAGTTCTTGGGTGACGCGCAGCACATCGTTCATTGAGCCAGAGCGCTCCATAATCTTCAGCAGCATTTCTTCGGAGCGGCGCAGATTCCGCAACCGAGACTGAAAATCCACCAGTTGATTAGAAACATCCTCGACCGTAATGGCGCGAGATTGCACATTCCCCAATTCTGCCAATGCCTCTAAAGTGGCTTCTAAACGGGCTTGGGGTACCTGAATCTGCATGGAAGCTGTGTGGCGCATACTATTGTCTTGCGGCTTTTGGTCTTGCAGACCGACTACATCGCCTTGTTCGCGTTGGGCGATCGCCGCCACTGACTTCAAGCTAGCGTCAATTGATTTCACTACTAAGCTTAGCTCTGCCCGCTTAATCAGTTGGGGCCGAGCTTGGGGCACTGCGGCGATCGCCTGTCCCGGTGCCGCTTCGGCTCCAGCACCGCTGACACTACGATTGGTTGTATTACTGACCGCATTGCCACTGACCGCATCGCCAGCCATTTTTTGAGCCGCCATTGGCGCTGAGACAGACTCCATCGTCCGCTGAGGCGCGGCAGCACAACTCACGAGCAAAGCACTGCTCACTAATGAACTTAACAGTAAGGAGGGATTCAGTTTTAAGAGATGCGAGCGATTCACAGCTAACCCTCTCCGTGATTTGGGTTACTGCTAGTATGGCTTTGACTTCAGTTCAATCAGCGTAATGTTGCAATTTGCGTAACAGGAACTACGACTGCGATCGCTGATCTGGCTGAGGTGGCCGTATCCGCTTAACAGCGCTGAGGTAGTCGTTAACAGCCGCTACATGTTCCTCAACGGCTTTGCCATGCTCATGAGCAGACCTCACAAAAGCTTCAGTTGATTCGGACTTGTGAGCCTCAGCGATTTCTGCGTACTCCTGGGCTGCCTGGGCATGTGCCTGTACAGACCGACCATGCTCTTTGATTGCTTGCCCCTCCGCGATCGCTCCTCCTTGGTTTTGCAGTTTCTGGCCGATGGTTTCGATTACCTGGCCATGCTTTTGGGAGACTTCGGCGTGTTCTATCGCCGCTTCTATATTCTCTGGTGCTATTTCATGGACATATTCTTCCATTACGCCCTCCCCCTGGAATACGGCTCGTTCATCTCTCACTCAGCATAGAGAGACTGGGTGGGAGTAGCACCTACCTCTAGGCCAGAAGTTGCCTTGGCTAGATGCGTGATTGTCGATACCTGCTGGGGTGACGCAGAGACCGACAAATCCTTTCCCGCAGGAGATAAACCAACAACACGAGATCTAAAGTTTTTTCAAACCACTGAAATTCCCGACCGTAATAGCGAGGGTCCCAATAGCTGATGGCACTGTGGAAACGCAGACTCCAGTGGAGCGGAAAGAACAACAGCGGCCCATCATCCACATGAGTCAGGATGTCGATGCTGGTGTGGAAGAGACAAGCGACGAGAAACCAAAACAGCCAACGAGTGCGAGAACCAATGTTGCGTCGTCTCGGCCACACATAAGCCAACCCCAACAACAACAGTAGTGGGGAGTGCAAGATATTGTGAGCTGCAATCCAAAACGGGTTGTGAAAATACAGCTCGTCAAACAGGAGATGGGCGGTATCGGCCAAACTCCAGCCCCGAATCAAGTGATAGTAGACAATGCCACATATCGACAGCACCCACAGCGGTAGATCGGGAGCCACAGACCCTAGAAGAAAAGCCCGCTTGACGATTGGCACTCGTGGCAACGCTTTATCTAAGGCGGCAGTCATCAAGAAGTGGGAATAAGTATTCATGGGTCTCAGTGGGGTTGCAGTTCTGAAACGGAAATGCCATGCGATCGCAAACCTGCGGAACGCTTGCTAGAGCAAGTTCAAGTCGCAAATCCTGACCGTTCAGCGGCGGGGCGCATGGACAAAGTGATTGATGACTTGAAGCGCGATCGCCGGGGGTAACCCAAACCAAAGCTCTCCACATTGCAAGCGGGTTGCTACAGTGAAGAAAAAATTTTGGTCAGCTCTTTTGTAGCGACTCAGGGAGCCAACATGGAGAAGCGATCGCTCGGTAATTCTGATATTCAAATTTCACCCATCCTCATGGGCACTTGGCAAGCAGGCAAACGCATGTGGGTGGGGGTTGAAGATGCAGACACGATTAAAGCGATTCGAGCCGCGTTTGAAGCAGGAATCACCACCATCGACACCGCCGAAGTTTACGGCGAAGGGCACTCCGAGCGAGTTGTGGCCGAAGCCCTCTCCGATGTGCGCCATCAGGTAGTTTATGCCACGAAAGTTTTTGCTAACCACCTCAAATATGACCAGGTGATTGAAGCGTGCGATCGCTCTCTGAAAAATCTCCAAACCGACTACATCGACTTGTATCAAATTCACTGGCCCTCTGGAGCCTTCAACAGCGAAAAAGTACCGATTGAAGAAACCATGCGGGCGCTGAATGACCTGAAGCAACAAGGCAAAATTCGAGCGATCGGCGTGTCTAACTTCTCTCGCGCTCAGCTAGAAGAAGCCTCTCAGTATGGCCGCATCGACAGCTTGCAGCCGCCTTACTCGCTGTTCTGGCGCTATGTCGAAACTGATGCTATGCCTTACTGCGTCGAAAACAACATTTCGATCTTGGCCTACTCTCCCTTAGCCCAAGGTTTGCTCACCGGGAAATTTGGCCCAGGCCACACCTTCGACCCTGCCGACAATCGCGCCAAGAACAAGCTATTTCAAGGCGAAACCTACGAACGTGCCCAAGCTGCCCTAGACCAACTCCGCCCGATCGCGGAGCGGCACCAATGTACACTGGCAAACTTGGCTTTAGCGTGGTTAATCGCTCAACCCCAAGCCAATGCGATCGCAGGTGCCCGCAATGCTGAGCAAGCGGTACAAAATGCCAAGGCAGCAGCAGTGAAGCTCTCGGCAGAAGAACTTCAAGAAATGGACGCGATCGGTCGGTTGGTGACGGATGCTCTCCCAGATGAAGGCCCGGTGATGTGGAGTTGGGGTTAGTTCTGCCTACTGCCTCACATGCACAGGCCACACCCCAAGCCCAATCAGGCGGGGTGGTAGATCCCGCAGAATCGGCCACTGCAGGAAAGCAGGTGCCTGGAAAGGTTGACTCGGATCCAGAGCCCTGGCAATCAGTCGCCGCTGCACCAGCACTTGTAACGCCTGAATAATTCGAGTCGGCCATTCGCGCTGCCGTTGCACCTTGGCTAAGTCCTGCTCTCGGACTTGGTGATCTTGGAGGGGTTGGGTCAGGACATTGGCGGCAACCACCGCATCTTGAATCGCGTAGTTGATACCCACTCCACCTACGGGAGACATGACATGGGCTGCATCGCCAATCAGCAGCAATCCAGGCCGATGCCAGCGAGTTAAACGACTCGACTCGACCGAGAGAAACGCCACCTGAGACCACTCTTGCAAATGGTGGACGCGATCGCTCAACTCTGGCACTACTTCTACAATCGACTGGCGCAATGCTTCTAAACCTGCTGCCCGTAGCTGCTGATAGCCGTCTTTGGGGAAGATGTAAGCCGCTTGCCAAGTCTCAAAGCGATTGAGCAAGGCCATCATCTTGCCGCGACCCACTTTCGCCACCACTCCTTCTGGTTCATCGGCATGGCGAGGTAGCCGAAACCACAGCACATCCATCGGTGGCGAGGTGCCTACAGCGCTAAAGCCTGCCAACTCCCGCATCCGGGAGTGACGACCATCAGCCCCCACCGTCAGCAGGGCGCGAATTTCATGCCAACCTCCCTGCCCCCGGTAGCGTACCCCTTTAATCTCACCCTGCTCCTCAATGAGCTCTTGTACATTTGCGCCTAGCAGGAGCTGGAAGTTAGGGTACTGTTTGGCTTCTTCGGTAATAAACTCTAGAAACTGCACCTGCGGCATCATGGTGATGTACGGGTAGTGAGTTTTCAGGCGGCTGAAATCCAGTGTCAGAAAGGCTTGACCTTGCGCCATAAATGTCCCCGTTCGCATCTTGGTGTGGGGCAGTTGCAGCAAACGCTCTGCCAAACCCAGTTCTTCCATGATCTCCATGACCGAAGGGTGCAGCGTATCCCCTCGAAAGTCGCGATCGAAATCTCGATGGGCTTCCAGGAGGGTGACGGTAATGCCTCGACGGGCCAATAGTAGAGCTAGAACTGCACCCGCAGGTCCACCCCCCACAATGCAGCAGTCTGTAGATTGTGTGTCTAAAATCTCATGGGCTTCCCTGGCTGGGGCAGTCACAGGGGCTTCAGAAATCACATCTGTCATGCTTAGCACTCCTGTCTGATGCGGCTTGAGTTCACCCTAGCCCATGCTACTGAGGCAAGCAGCAGATGTAAGAAAAAGTTTCTTTCCTTGGGGGGAGTTTAACTTGTTAGAACTTCTAGCTCAAGGATGAACCAGAGAGCTAGGAAAACTCTTAACGTTCTACGAGAGGTGAGCGCTGAACTGAATTGAAGCGGACCTCCTAGAATCCAGAGATTGTCCAGACCGCAAACGCTTTAGAAAAATAAGGAACTTTAAGATGAAATCTTCAGGCTTATCCAAGGTTGTTGGGGCTGGTGTTCTTACCCTCAGTTTGGCAGTACTACCCATTACTTTCCCTGCGGCAGCCCAAGATGCCACAGGTGGAGCGACTGGAACTGCTGGTACCACAGGCACCGCTGGCACGACCGGAACGGGCACCGATGCCACAGGCACGAGTGGAACGGGTACTGACGCGACAGGCACCACTGGTACAACTGGAACGGGCACCGATGCGACTGGTACCACAGGCACGAGTGGAACGGGTACTGATGCGACAGGCACTACAGGCACGACTGGCACAGGTCTAGGGACTGATACCACTGGAACGGGTACTGATGCCACAGGCACCACAGGTACGGGTCTAGGGACTGATACTACCACCGGAACCACAGGTACGACGGGTACGACAGGCACAGGTACGACGGGTACAGGTCTAGGAACTGATACCACTGGAACCACAGGTACTACGACCGCTCCTACCACAACGACCACCACGACCACCGCAACAGATACCGCTGGCGATCGCGACTTCGACTGGGGTTGGCTGGGTCTGCTGGGTCTGCTCGGTTTGGCTGGTTTGACTCGTAAGCCTGAAACTACCACCACTTACCGTGATCCTGCGGAGACCACTCGCTCTCGCTACTAAGCTTTGATCGGCCTGTTCTAGGTGTAGATCAGCTAAAAATTAAGTGGGGTCGGAGCCTTGGGTGAATGCCTGAGGCTCTTGTTGATTGAGCGATCGCATTGCTAATGCCTGCGAACCCAATAACATCCATCAGGGAGGGGGCGATCGTTTAGATTGACCAGTATGCGTTTGTAGGTGAAAGCGATGGGGATGCCCTGTGAAGTCAATAGTATTTTGAAACTCAGCTCGAAACAGGGCTATCCAGCGGAGTTGGAGCTGCGATCGCAACACCAAATCGTCAAGTCAGGCTATCGGATTCTGCCGATGGATGTGCCGCTACCGTTGGTGGATGAGCAGTGGATGGCTCATGCAGATATTGTGATTCGTCAGCTAACCTGGGAAAACGGTGAAACTCAGCTAACGTTTGAAATTCACCGAGTGTATACCAGCCCGTTTAGCATGAAGGGTTAGAAGCTTCAGGTGCGAATCCAAGTCGAGACGTTTACGGTTCACAAGCGATTTCCGCTCACTATTAGCCGAGGCACGACGGCTCAAACCACGAATGTTTGGGTGCGAGTCGAGCAAGATGGTATTGAAGGTTGGGGGGAAGGGTCTCCTTTCTCGGTAGGAGAAGCGCCACAAACCACAGCAGCGATCGCTCAGCAGCTACAACAAATCGCGCCAGCTTTAGAACCATTGCATCCCCTCGATCGCCAGCGGGTCGAACTGGTTTTACAGGAAGCGCAACTTGCTTCCGCTGCTCATGCTGCGTTAGATATTGCCTTGCTAGACTGGCTGGGTCACAAAGTGCAGTTACCGCTGTGGCAGTTGTGGGGCTTGCATCGCGATCGCATTGTGCCAACCTCGGTGACGATTGGCATTAACCCACCAGAAGTAGCCCAGCAACGAGTGAAAGATTGGTTACAGCTCACCTGTGCTAAAGCTCTAAAAGTCAAACTGGGCAGCCCGGATGGCATTGCTGCTGATCAAGCGATGTTGCTGGCGATTCGGGAAGTTACACCACCCCAGCTCAAGCTAAGTATTGATGCCAATGGAGGCTGGAGCCTGACTGATGCGATCAAAATGAGCCAGTGGCTAGAGCAGCAAGGCGTGACTTATATCGAGCAACCGCTGCGTCGGGGCCAAGAGCAAGACTTGCCAGCCCTGTACGAGCGATCGCCGTTGCCGATTTTTGTGGATGAAAGTTGCTTTACCAGTCGCGATATTCCCGCTCTCAGCGATCGCGTCCACGGCATTAATATCAAGTTGATGAAGTCGGGGGGATTGAGTGAGGCGATGCGGATGGTCCACACAGCGCGTGCTTGTGGTCTCCAGATTATGTTTGGTTGCTACTCTGACAGCGGCTTGCTGAATACGGCTACTGCTCAGCTCTCACCTCTGGCGGATCATCTGGATCTCGATAGTCACTTAAATCTGCTTGATGATCCCTTCCAAGGGGCAAGCTTGCGAGATGGACGACTATTGCCCAATGATCAGCCTGGTTTAGGAGTGCAAAACCAAGCTTGCAAATAATAGAGGAAGCAGCGTTCTATAGAAAACATTGCTTCCTCTATGTTTAAGGTTTTAGGGCTTGAGAGAATACAGGTCAATGAGTGACTTGTATAATTTTTGAGCATTAGAGGGTTAAAGAGCGCGATCGCCATGATTATTTAGCGATTTCAGTAGATGCTTTTCATGCTCTCGCTATATCCTCCTCAGCGAGAACTCTCTCCACCTTTTTTGCCAATTTCTGACATGTGCTCTCGATCTTGGCTAACAGCTTCTCCACCTTTTTTGCCAGCTTCTCTTGCTTCTTCAGGGGTGAACTCGTGTGCTGTACCCTTTTCATGAGCAGCTTTTCCACCTTCGCTAGCAATTTCACGCTGTTTCTCTTCGTCCATGGAAGCAAAGCCACGATTACTGGTGTCTGACATGATCAACTCCTATTTTAAAGAGGAAGAATTAACGTTGATGAATGGTTCAAAAATTTGAATTTATAGCAAGCTTAAATGCTACTGAATTCTAACTTCTGAAATTCAATTACATCCTATATAAGCCTCTATCACTCATCCTCTCCCTATAAGAGTAGTTCCCCCTGTGTCCATAAGCAGTAATCAGATTAAGAACTTATGTGATTTTAAGCTCACTAAGAGGTTGAGATGAGAGATTTTTTAGGAAGCAGTATTGAAGCAGCAGATAGCCTCATTTGTAGTGGGTAAAATCACTTTCAAAAAAATAAATACTGCCTAAAATTTTCTTTAGAGATATATACAATTTCTCAATCCAAGATGCTAAAAGCTGAACATCGAATGGCAATCTTGCTCCATGAAGGCATTCGGGGCACTCAAGGTAAAACGGGGCTATCTCTTTTGCGCTACAGCGACACCAACATTGTGGCCGTGATTGATCAGCAATGTGCGGGAGAATCCTTACCTGATCTGACTGGCATTCCTCGCTTGGCTCCCATCGTCGCCTCTGTAGCGGAGGCTCTGTCTTACAACCCAGACGTATTGGCGATCGGGATTGCGCCTTCTGGTGGGGTGTTGCCAGAAGCTTGGCGACAAGAAATTCGTCAGGCGATCGCGGCAGGGGTTTCGGTGGCCAATGGCTTACATACTCCCTTGGCTCAAGACCCAGAACTCCAGTCACTCCTGCGCCCGAATCAGTGGATTTGGGATATGCGCCAGGAACCTTCAGGTTTAACCGTTGGCAGTGGGCAGGCGCGATTGCTGGATTGCTTGCGGGTGCTGCTGGTGGGTACTGACATGAGCGTGGGCAAGATGTCTACTGCTCTAGAGTTGCACCAAACTGCTTTACAGCGAGGATTGCGGGCTCAGTTTCTGGCGACAGGTCAGGCGGGCATGATGCTGGCAGGAGACGGGATTCCTCTCGATGCCATCCGGGTGGATTTTGCCTCTGGTGCAGTCGAACAGTTAGTGTTGCGCTTAGGAGCAGGCCAAGACATTGTGTTTGTGGAAGGCCAAGGCTCATTACTCAACCCCGCCTCTACCGCAACTCTACCGTTGTTGCGTGGCTCTCAGCCGACTCATCTGGTGTTAGTGCATCGGGCAGGCCAAACCCACATTCGCAACTTCTCCCATGTACCAATTCCACCTTTGCGCCAGGTGG
>DATNPE010000234.1:0-11656 GCA_036703355.1 Allocoleopsis sp.
CCCCAAATTTCTATAATGGTGCGCCCAGTTATCCCAATAATTTCTATAGTCCAAATCCAGCTTATTCTCCCAATTCTTACAGTCCTCAACCCCCCGTTTATCCGAGTACTATTTATAACAATGCTCCTGGCTATCCTGGTAATTTTCCTGGCCCTGCTTTAGCATATCCAACTAATTCTTATCCAGCGAATTCCTATCCAGCTGCTCCTGGTTATCCTAATAATTTCTATCCCCCTGCATCGAACTACCCCAGTGGTTTTTCTAACCCTAATTTAGGGTATCCAGGTAGTTTCTATCCGCATCCGCCTAATTCCTATCCGCCAGCGCCGAATTATCCCAATAGTTTTTCTGGTCCTACACCTACTTATCCTGGTAGCGTTTATAACACTGCGCCTACTTATCCTGGTGGTTCCTATCCGGGTACTCCTGCTGGACCCTATGGGGCTCCGAACTCCTCTGGGGTGAGTCCTTATGGGGCGGGTTATCCCACCGGACAGCCTGCTGCGTTTCCGCCATTTCAAAACACGCCAACCCCAACGCCGCAAAGCACGACAGCACCTCAAGGCAATCCAGCCCCTACGGCTGCTGTGGAAACTCGGCCTGAAACTTCTTCCAAGCCTTTGTTACGGAGTACGGCTTTAAGTGAACCTGCGGTGCAACTGCAAGGTGTGTATCTCTACCAAGGTGATGAATCATCCGCGAGGGCTCGCCTGTCAGCAGCTTACCCTTTAACGCCAAATATCCTATTTGGTGGAGCCTTGGACCTAACGACTGGACAGGGTTTGGCAGATTCGCAGCAAGAAGGGTTGAGCTTGAATGAGTTGTTTGTCGCCACTTCTCCACGAGACTTGCCAAATCTGCGCTTTGTCGTGGGCCAATTAGATTTAACGTCCTACTTCGATCGCAACAGTTTTGCCAAGGATGGTGCCAGCCACTTCTTTAACCCTGTGTTTCAAACCAACGCAGCTTTGACAGCGACGGGAGTTGGCTCGCGACCGGGGGCTTTGGTGAATTGGACCTTGACCGATAACATTGAGGCGAGATTTGCGGCCTTTTCTTCCGCGCGTAGTATTGGTGATTTCAGCTTAGATGGCTTTGCAGGTGAGCTGGGCTTCCGCTACGGCAATGCCATTATTCGGGGCACCTACACCACCGGACGAGAAACAGGTGATGGTGATGGCTTCCGTGAGATTTTCCAGGTAGCGCGAGACGATGGCTCGACTGGGCCAGAGCGGGGCGATCGCGAAGAAGGTTTTGGGATTAATGCTGAAGTTTTTATCCCTAGTTTAAATTTGGGCCTGTTTGGTCGCTACGGTCAGTACAACAACCGAGGATTGGACGAACAGGGCAATACCTATAACGTGGGTCTCACGGTTTTAGATGTGTTTGCCCCCGACGATCGCTTGGGCCTTGCCTATGGTCGTCAATTATCCAATGCCGCGTTACGTCGTCAGCAGGGCGATCGCAACCCCGATGTGTTGGAGCTGTATTACGATTTCCGCTTTTTACCCAACTTGCGGCTGGGCTTTACCTTGCAAGAGCTAAACGGTTTCTCAGAAACCATTGCGGGGTTCCGTCTCAAGACCGAATTTGATGTCACACCGAAGGGCAGGCTGCAATGAACCAACGGCATGACATTGGGAGAAACCCTCGTAAAGTGAGACTCAGGCGATTGAGTTGGTCCTGCTTGCTCGCCTTGGGCCTCAGTGGTGGCATGGTCGTGGACCTGCTGCGCTGGGAAACTCCAGTGGCTCAAGCCCAGACCGTACCTGGTGCTGTGCGAGAAGCTTTTACTTTACTGAATCGCGGCTTGGTGGATGATGCGATCGCAGCGTTTCAGCGAGCTATTCGCAGCTACCCAGAATCGGTAGAAGCCAAGTTGGGGTTAGCGATCGCCTATCGCCGCGCTGGACGAGATGCCGATGCCTTCCCAGCCTATGAGCGCGTGCTAGAGCAAGATCCCGATAACCGCCTAGCACTCAAAACGTTGGGTTTGCTGGGAGGCTATCGAGCGGAATGGCAGGAGCGAGGCATTACCGCTCTCACAACTTTACTCAACTTGGAACCCAACGACCTGGAAGCACGGGCGCAACGGGCGCTGTTGCTGGGCTATCGAGGTCGTTTTGCTGAGTCCTTGGCGGATTACCAAATTGTTTTACAGAACAACCCCACACCGGATGTGATTCTGGGGGCAGCGCAGATCTATACCTACACAGGTAATGTCCAGCAGGGGTTAGAGCTGTTCAACCGCTACCGTGCTTCCGGGAGAACCATTACTGGAAATGCGGCGGTGGCTTATGCGCGGGCCCTGCGCGAAACCGGGAATCCTGCTCAAGCGATCGCCATTCTGCAAACCCAACTACAAACTTCCCGCCAACTGGACGACACAGCCATTCAAGCCCGTGCCGAACTGTCTCAAGCCTATTTAGCCAACCAGCAACCTGCCGAAGCCTTAGCCGCATTAGATCCGCTCAGAGGTCGCAGTGAAGCTGCCTTGCCTTTAGCCAGAGCTTTAAACGAGCTGGGCCGCAAAGCCAACGCGCCCACGCTGACCCAAGAGGCCGCAGCCCTGTACCGTCAGGAACTCCAGCGGCAGACTAATCCTACGCCGAGCTTGGTGCAAGAAGTGGCGGATGTGCTCAGTGGGATTCCTGCCGAGCGGCCCTACGCCTTGCAACTGTATCGGCAACTGACGCAGCAGCAACCCAACAATCAAATTTTGGTGCTGAAGCAATTAGCCTTGGAGAGCCAGTTAGGCGTGATTTCTAGGGCGGAGCTGCGGCAACGGCTGAGAACTGTTTTGCAGACGCTCCCCACGAACCCTGTAGAGCTGCAACAGTTAGCTCAAGCGCTCTCGGCAGTGGAACCAGAGCCAGAACTGTTCCCGGTTTACCAGACATTGCTGCAAGCAGGGGTGAACGCGCCTTTCCTCAACTTCCGCATCGCCCAACTCTTGATTCAGCAAAATAACTTGCCAGCGGCGAGAAGTGCTTTGGCTGCCTACGCCAACACCGCAGCAGGGGCACAGGACCGAGCGACGGAATTGCTGCTAGCTGAGATTGAGCGGCGCGAAGGCAACTTAGAAGCCAGCGCCCAGCGTTACCAAGCAGTTTTAGCCAGTAACCCCAGCGATCGCGACATTATCAACAATGCTTTGCAAGGCTTGGCCAGTGTGCGCCAAACCCAAGGACGTACCGACGAGGCGTTGGCCATCTATAACCAGTTGGTGGCGCTCAATCCCCAAAGTTTAGAAATCCAACTGGGTCGCGCGGCTCTGGCTTACCAGGCGCAACGGATCTCCCTGTCTGAAGCCGAAGCGGTATTGAATACTTGGTTGCAAACACGTCCCCCTACGGATACGCCTCCAGAATTGGTGACTTTGGTCGGTGTATTGCCACCTGACCCTCGGCGCGAACCGTTGTATAACGCCCTGTTGCAAATTGATCCGAATAATTCCACCTTGCAGTTGCGATCGATTCAGGTGATTGCAGCTCGCAGCCCTGCCCAAGCCAAAGCGATCGCAGCACAACTGGTAGCTCGTAACCCCAACAACCCCAGTGCGTATCAACTGCAAGGCCAAGTGGCTCAGGCATTGGGAGACTTGGACCAAGCCAGTGATGCCTACCAGCGGCTTTTGCAGCTACAACCGAATAATGTGGAAGCCTTATCTGCTCTAGGAGGGGTGCGGTTCCAACAACGGCGCTTTGCCTCGGCAGAACAGCTGTATTCGCAAGTGCTGGCCTTCAATCCTACCGATGTGGGGGCGCAGCGATCGCTCGCAGAACTGAGTGCTGCTCAGGGGTTGCCACTGACAGCCTTGCAGCAACTAGAACAAATTCAGGTCCAGCAAGCCACTACCGGAACGCCAGACAGTAGTGTGTCGCGGCGGATGCAGCAAATTAAGGAAGATTTGTTGAGACAGCGAGGGTTTCAACCGCCGTGGGAACGTTACTAATTGCCAAAGGGATGGAGTGGTCACGATGCGGTTTAAGTCTGTGCTTCTAGTCTTACTCCCTTATACAGGGCCTTTAGAGAGGTTACAGCACCCCAACATGCAGGGACAAAGAGGCGCTGAGCGGTGGAGTCACACAGCAATGGCGGTTACTTTGAGCGCTCTAGTCGGTTTGGTTGGCTGCTCCAAGGGGTCCAGTAGTGCAAAACCCTCGCCAGCCACGACATCTCCCACTACTACTGTTTCGACCCCTGCTACCACCGCAGCGACAGGTCCATCCACAACGCCAGTTCCTACAGAGCAACTGCTACAACAAAGCTGGGCTGCCTATCGTCAACGCTTTATTCAAGCGGATGGGCGGGTCATCGACCGGGAAGCAGGCGATCGCTCCACCTCAGAAGGGCAAGCCTACGCCATGCTGCGCGCGGTCCTGATTGATGACCCCGCGACCTTTGCCAAAACCCTGGAGTGGTCAGAAAACAATTTGCAGCGCCAAGTCAATGGCAAGCGTACTGACCAGCTTTGGGTGTGGAAGTGGGGTCGGAAGGAGCAAAGCTCCAATGAACCAGCTCAGTGGGGCGCGATCGACCCAAATTTTGCCAGTGATGCTGATGTGGATGCGATTACGGCGCTGATTTTGGCTGCTCGACGCTGGCAGAAACCCGAATATCTGAAGTTGGCCCAAGCCAAGCTGCAAGACTTGTGGCGCTTTTCGACAGTGACAGCAGGAGGGCAGCGCTATTTACTTCCAGGGCCAGCCGCCGCCTTTCAACAACAGACGCTGGTGCAGCTCAATCCGTCTTACTTCGCCCCTTATGCGTTTCGGTTATTTGCTCAAGTGGACCCCAACCATGATTGGCTGAGCTTGGTGGACAGCAGCTACCAAGTGCTAGAAAACTCGGCCATGCTTTCGGCGGCTGGTTTGCCCAGCGATTGGGTGGCTTTAGACACGACCACGGGAGAGTTTCAACCCCTGCCGCTCTCTGGACCGCTGCAAAGTCGGTACAGTTTTGATGCCTACCGGGTTTGGTGGCGGGTTGCTTGGGACGCTGAATTATTTGATTCGGCTGCCGCTAAAGCTTATCTGCAAAAGCATTTGGGATTTTTGCAAAAACAGTGGCGATCGCAACAGCAAATCCCCGCCACTTTCGATCTTTCAGGTGCACCCACCGTGAGCTATGAAGCCACTGCTCAATACGCCATGTTGTATCCTGCTTGGCGATTGCTAGAACCCGCGATCGCGGAGCAAATTTGGCAGCGCAAGTTACAGCCGCAATACCGCAATGGGTTTTGGGACAATAACTCTGCTTATTATGTGCAAAACCTGGCTTGGTTAGGCTTGCTGCCGCCTGATACTGTTTCTCCTGACTTATTGCAACCTCGTTAACGCCCCACCCGCTAAACGTACCCATCCATGCCACGCATCTTCCGTCACTTACTTTCATCCTCCGACCGTCAGTTCCGCTGCCGCAGCTATCAGCAGCGCCCTATCATCTGGCTCCTATTGCTGAGTTTCGCAGGCACAGCTCTTGGGGTGACAGCAAGCTTGGCCGTAGCCCAACAGAGCGATCGCGATATTAAACAAGACGAAGATCAGGTGATTGAGGGCTTAACGCTGCCAGAGCCACCACCGCAAGCTCCGGTTTATCAGCCAGAACCCGCTGCCCCTGCCCCCTACGAGCCTGCTCCTTACGAACCGGAGCCAGAACCTGCCCCCGCACCAGAACCTAGAGAACCTGCTGCGGCTGAGCCTGAGCCCGCTCCCGCTGCCACCAGTCCAGAACCTGCTCCTGCCGCTGAGCCAGAGACAACGCCGAGTGCTAGCTCGACACCTGATACGCCCGCTGCCAAAGGTCCAACGATTCCTTATGTGTTGGAATTCAATCGCAGTCCCGTCGTTGGGAATCGATTACGGCTGCAAGGCGTTTTTGCCGATGCTCGCTTAGGTTTTACCAAGCCTCGTAGCTGGAATCTGCGCTCTGCGAAAGTCTTGGTCAGGTTTCAGCACTCGCCAGCGCTTTTAGCGAGTCGGTCTAACTTGACTGTCCGTGTCAACGGTACGAGTGTGGGCAGTGTGCCGCTGAACCGCAAGCAGGCCGAAATTGGTCAGGTGCTGCTGAATGTACCGCCCAACTTAATTCAAGACTTTAATGAAGTGTCGCTGGTGGCTCAGCAGAACAACTCAACCACCTGTACCGATCCAGCGGACCCGACTTTATGGACAGAAGTCCTACCCGATTCCAAACTCATTTTTAATTTCCAGCCCAAACCTGTCAGGCTGGATTTTAATCGGTATCCCTATCCTTTCTTTGATGATCTCAGCCTTGACCCCAACCGCGTTACATATCTGCTGCCCAACCCAGTGAATAGCGAATGGTTGACCTCTGCGGCTCGGTTCCAAACAGCTCTAGGACGCTTAGCTGAGTTCCGTCCGTTAGAGACTCGCTTGGTGAAAAACCTGAATCAGGCCAAGGCCGACGAGCGCTTGGTGGTGATTGGGACGCCGGAAGCACAACCCGCGTTGAGGTCGCTGAAACTACCCCTGGCGATCGCTAACAACCAAGTCCTAGACGGCAACCGCGACCCCTTGCCTCCAGATGCGGGCATTTTGATGCTAGCCACCACTCGCAATAATGGGGTGCCTGTCTTGATTGCTACAGGGAATGGACCCGAAGGTGTCAATAAAGCGGTGCAGTTTTTGGTGCAGTCAAAAGACCGCCAGATTGGCACAGGTTATTACATCGTGGTAAATAGTGTGACTCCAGTGCCCACACCCTCGGCTCGGCAATGGCCTGGATATCTGCCCGATAAGAATGCCTTCAAACTGCGGGAACTCAATAACACGGATGATAAGCCGTTTGAGGATGTCACAATTCGCGGATCTTACGCACCGCCTGTAGAAATTAACTTCCGAGCTTTGCCAGATGACCAGTTTACGCGCGGCAGCTCGATGAACTTGGTCTACAGCTATGGCCCCCAAGTGAACCCCCGCCTCTCCACTGTGGAAGTGCGGCTCGATGGTGCCCCCATTGGCGGTAAGCGGTTGACCGCCGAACAAGGTGCGAGCAGGGAGACCTTAAACGTCAATCTCCCAGCTGATTTAATCAAACCGGATTCCAAAATTCAGGTCGCTTTTAACCTCAGTCCGCGCGAGCCTGCCAACTGTGGTCGCATTAATGATCAGCAGTTGTGGGGGAAAGTTCATGCGGACACTAGCTTTAAACTCAAGCGCCAGAATGTGGTGCAAATTCCTGACTTGAAGCTGCTGTCTACGGGATACCCCTTTACAGCTCCTCAAGATCTTTCCACCACTGCGATCGTGCTTCCCGAAACGCCTTCTCTCACTGATTTGAGCACGTTCCTAGAATTTAGTGAGCGCTTGGGCCGCCTGAGTCAGGCAGACACGGTAAAAGTAGAAGCTTACACTCAGGATGCTCTACCCACAGAGGTGAAGGAGCGGCAAAACTTGGTGGCGATTGGGGTGCGATCGCAATTCCCGTTCCCAGAAGCCTTTGAAAGAAGCGGCTTTGTGCTCAAAGATCTGTTCTCTCGCAAGTGGAATCAAAGCCAGATTCAAGCCCTACCCGATAGTGAGGGTGTGATCAAAGAAGTCATTTCTCCTTGGAATTCTAATCGCGTTCTGTTAGCTTTGAGCGCTCAAACCGAAGCAGGCTTGCAGCAAGTCCAAAATGTGCTGAACCAAGATCCACTGTTCTTCCAGCTCAATGGCGATACGGTACTGATTAGTGCCAACCAACCCGGCGCTTCTGGCTATGATCCAGATGCCTACAACTTAGAGTTTCTCCAGCAAAGTCCGCAGCGGCGGTTGGACAACAGCAATCTGTTGAGTAAAGTTTCTCGCTTCCTCCAAGACAACTGGTTCGTGCTGCCCACGGGGATCGTCGTGTTTGCCTTAGGGCTTTACGGTGTGACTCAGCTTTACCTCAAGCGTGTAGAAAAGCAGGATAAATAGATGGCCAATTCCTCTCCGCCGCTACCGCCAACTCAGTCCTTACCCGGTGCCAGGACTCGGCGATCGCCTTTGGACAAGCTCACCGATTGGTTGGTGAACAAAGTCCCTAGTTGGTTCGATCGCGCATTGCAGTCCTTAAACCGTCGCCAACTGTGGATTCTGGCTCTACTGCTGCTGAGTCTCTCCCTGCCCTTGGTGACGACCCCGCTGAAAGTGTGGCAGCAAGGTGCGATCGCCGCCTTCTTAATCTTGATCGGTTGGCTGATTGTGCGGATTGAGCAACAGCGCAACGATACCCAAACCAGCGAATATCTACATCTATTTTTGGTCTGGTTAAGTACGGTGACGACGGCTCGTTACCTGTATTACCGCACGGCTTATACTCTGAACTTTGACGGTTGGCTGAACGGCTTCTTTTGCGTCTTGTTGTATGGCGCGGAGCTATACGCAATCATCACGCTATTTTTGGCCTACTTCCAAACCCTCAAAATCAAAGAACGCCAACCGATTGACCTCTCCACGATTCCTAGCGATCGCCTGTTTAAGGTGGATGTCTACATTCCCACCTACAACGAGGATGTAGAAATTGTCCGTAAAACGGCACTGGGAGCTTTGGCGATCGATTATCCTGCTGACAAAAAGCGAGTGTACATCTTGGATGACGGTCGCGCCGAGAAATACAAAGCGCGGCGGGAATCGCTCCGCAAAATGTGTGAGGAACTCGGTTGTACGTTGCTCACCCGTGACAACAACGACCACGCCAAGGCAGGCAACATTAACACAGCCTTTAAGCGGACCGATGGCGACTTAGTGCTGATTCTGGACTGTGACCACATTCCGGCGCGACCGATTCTCCAGACGACAGTGGGTTTCTTCTATGACCCCAAGGTTGCCTTTGTGCAAACGCCCCACTGGTTCTACAACCCAGACCCGTTTGAGCGGAACTTGCTGACGCGCGGCAAGGTGCCTGTGGGCAACGAACTGTTCTACAAGGTGTTGCAAAAAGGCAATGACTTTTGGAATGCGGCTTTCTTCTGCGGCTCAGCGGCGGTGATTCGCAAAGACTACGCGCTGCAAATTGGCGGCATTGCCACCGAAACCGTCACAGAGGATTGCCACACAGCCTTCCGGTTGCACTCCTTGGGCTACAAGTCGGTGTACTACGACCAAATCATGGTGGCAGGGTTAGCCCCGGAAAAGTTCTCTTCCTACATTGGTCAGCAAGTACGCTGGGCCAGAGGCATGGCCCAAATTTTGCGGCTCGAAAATCCCCTGCTCAACCGCAAACTCAATCTGACGATTCCACAGCGGATTTGCTATTTTTCGGCCACTTCGCACTTTTTCTTTGGCTTTCCGCGTTTGATGTATGCGATCGCACCCACCCTGTTTTTGCTGTTTGGCATTAATCCGATTCGCGGTTTGGGTTTAGAAACGTTGGCTTATGCGCTACCCCACATTCTTTTGTCGATGTATGCCAACTTCATCACCTACAAGAATGTGCGGTTCTCGTTCTGGAACGAAATCTATGAATTTGCCATGTCGTTCTATGCGGGTGCGGTGACGTTCATGGCCTTGATCAACCCTAGAATGGGGTCGTTCAACGTCACGGATAAAGGACTATCGGTTACGAAGAGAGATTTCGACTGGGAGTCTGCCCGTCCGCTCGTGTTTGTGGCAGTTCTAGTCGTGCTGTCCATTCTCTCAGTGCCGTTCTGGTTAATTTTGCGACCAGAAGATAAGGAAGCGGTACTGGTGAACATGCTCTGGGGCATTTTCAACCTAGTGTTGATTGTGGCAGCAATTCTCGTAGCCTTTGAACAGCCTCAGCTCCGCCGCGCCCACCGCTTGAATCGTAAGCTCACAGCAGTCATCTATGGGCCAGATCAAACCTGGAAAGGCAAAACTGAGGATGTCAGCGAGTCTGGAGCGCGGATTATTCTAGATTCCTGGCCTAATCTACCCGATGAGATTGAACTAGAGCTGGTGGGTGACTATGGAGCCAGGGCGTTTCTCAAGGCGCGCGTGGTTCGAGGAGTACCCCTGAATGATGCCCAAACGATTTTGGTGGTGGATTTCCTCAACCCGACTCAATCTGAGCTAGATTCTCTGGCGATCGTGCTCTACTCAGATGTCCGAGAGTGGTATTCCCAACATCGCCCAGAAGTCGATGACCCTCTGGATTCTCTCCGCTTTATTGCGACCAGCTTGACGCGGTCTTTCCGAGAGACGGAACCTCTCCAAGGCCAGAAAATTCGCAAGCAGATCCAAGCGCCAGCTCAGCTCTATTGGGAAGGCCATTTCTATACAGCCACGGCCACAGAAATGGGAGTTCGCAGCCTGCGGTTAGAATTTAGCGAACCGATCGCGGAACTGGAAGCCATCCAACGGGAGCAGCCTGTGGTGGGTGTGTTGCTAGAGGATGGGCACCCCTTACCCAAACGGCTACTCGCGATCGTGCGAACCGTAGAACCGCTAGGTACGCCAGGTAATACTGGAATGGCTAGGACTGCGATCGAGCTGAGCTTCCCAGAACAACTGCAAGAACGCCAGGAAAACCGGATCAAGCAACTTTTGGCAACCCTTTAGTTCAGCGTTCTCCATCCTGTCTGGACCGTCAACCTCGCCTTCAGCGATCGCAAGTAGTAAGATGCTTCCAGATTGGGCTGTTCAGGGTTAAGTTCACAATGGGAGGACAAAAGCGATGAAGTTGACTCAGCAGAGCTATCAGCGAAGTTTTCAGCGAAGTTTAAGGGCGATCGCAGCATTCCTAAAAGCAGTCAAGGGTTTGGGGATGGCGATCGCCCTCAGCTTGGTGGTTTGCTTGTGGGGATGTGACAACCTGACAACGGCAAACCCGTTAACGCCACCTGACACCATTGCCTTTGAGCAAGGCTTAGCTCAACACCTCCAGCGCACAGGAGCCAAAATGTATGGCGCTTATTGGTGTCCTCATTGCATGGATCAGAAAGCTTTGTTTGGGGCTGCGGTGAAGACCCTGCCCTACGTTGAGTGCGATCCGAAGGGAGAAAACCCGCAACCTGACTTGTGCCAAGCCAAACAGATTGAAGGGTATCCTACCTGGGAAATTTCTGGTCAGCTTTATCCAGGAACGCGATCGCTCTTAGAACTGGCAGCTTTGTCTAATTACGAAGCACCTGCGGCAAATCAGTCCAGTGCCGAAGCGATTCCTTAAACTTGCCTTCTAGGAAACCCCCCTAAGCTAGAATGAAGCATACCTTTGCTGTTCTTGTTGAGCGCAATGACTAAATCCGAGCCCCATCCCCATGAAATGCTGTCCTCACAAGGGACAAATAATTTAATCTTCGAGGATGTAGCTCACGGCAATCACTCCCATGATGCCAATAGCGTAGCGGAGCATCCCCATGTACACAGCGAAGAGTCACTCCGCCGCATCGTCAACCGTCTCTCTCGCATCGAAGGCCATGTACGCGGCATCAAAGTCATGGTGCAAGAAAGTCGCCCTTGCCCCGATGTATTAGTCCAACTGGCCGCAGTCCGGGGAGCAGTAGACCGAGTGGCCCGGATGATTTTAGATGAGCATTTAACCGAATGTATTGCTCGGGCGGCGACGGAAGGCAATATTGAAGTTGAAATTGAAGAGCTAAAAGCTGCCCTGGACCGCTTTCTGCCCTAAATTTTGACTGATCTGTTGACTAAACAGCGTCCAAGCAGACCAATGCATCATGGGTCGAGCTTGGGGTTGGTGAGCC
>DATNPE010000235.1:0-2188 GCA_036703355.1 Allocoleopsis sp.
TGCCATTGGGGGAGGAGTTGCGGCTAACAGCAGCCTACGCCGTCACTTGCAAACCGCCGCTGAAATTCATCATCTTCGCGTGCTCTTTCCGCCGCTGAAGTTTTGTACTGACAATGCCGCTATGATCGGCTGTGCGGCTGCGGACCACCTGAATCACGGTCATACGTCACCCTTGACACTGGGGGCACAGTCCCGCTTGGCGATCGCCAACGTCATGCAGCTCTATCAACAAACCGTTTAACTGCTAAGAGTCAGTAGCCTACTCCCTTACTAGGGGCTACTTGTTCTTGCATTTCATGGCGAGTCACGATCGCCCGTAGTTGAGCCACCACCGTATCTGGTTGCTCCACCATTGCCATATGACCGCAATTGGGAATCTCGATCACGTTGTCACCGCAAACCCGAAAGCTGGGGTGAAAGCTGGCTAAGTGCCGCACATACTTAGGTTCCATGACAGGATCTTCGGCCCCAGCAATAAAATAAACAGGCTGCTGCAAGCGGGAGACCACACGGGGCAGATGATGCACTTCTTCTTCTGTGGTGGAATCTAGCAAGGCTCCCAACGCGGCTTGCGGGTTCGCCATGACAAAATCAATCACCCGTTGTCGTCCCCAAATCCGCTCAATGGGGCGAGCGACAGTAGCACGGGTGAACAACAAATCAATCAAGGGTAGTTGTGAAAACCAGCGGGGCCGAAACTTTAAGATTTTCTCTCCAGCAGAACGAAAGCGCTCAAATTCCTCTTTGAGATAAATGCCACCCCCAGCATTGAGGCAAATGACTCCTTTTACTGCATCGGGTAACTGGTGGCCTGCCCAGAGCGCAATACTGCCACCCAGAGAGTGACCCACTAACCAGGCATTCGCGATATTGAGTTGCTTTAATAAAATGGCTAAATCTTGGGCGTAAGCAGCAGGGGTATATTTGGAAGCTGTGGGTGTAGCGATCGCTTCATCACCTAAGGCTGCTGACATTGACGACAAGGGTTGGTTGGGGCACGAAATTGGCGCTTGCGACTCACCAAACCCTCGCAGATCATAGGACAAGCATTGATAATCTGGTGACAAGCGCTCGATCAACGGTTGCCAATATTGACGACTGAGCAACCAACCGTGAATAAAAACCAGGACAGAGGGAGATGCAGTAGCCGCCGTCAGGTCGTAAGCGTGCGGTACCCCTAGGATGTTAATGCTTGCCATACTTTTATCCTAGCCTGAAGTTCGCCTGAAACACTCTAGGGGCTTTAGCCGCCATTACTGCACCGATCTGTTTCGGGTGGGGCGGCAGTGTTGGAAAAAGCTAGATAACCCTAGTGTCGCCGTCCCAACAAGCGCTGTCGGACTCCTTCGGCAATTTTTTGCCCCAGATACTCTGGAATCAAATTTTCGTTAGGGCCTAGCAAGTACAAAATTAAGCGGGTTCGACCCCGCCAGACTAAAAGGTTGGCATTGACTACCAGTAGATCTTCTTGCCAAATGGCGTACATGACTTTGTAGAACAAGCCTGGTTGGTTGTCCGCCTCAATCAGTAGAGCTGGTAAGTGAAATACAGGGTCTACATAGAACTCGGTTTCCACCTGCTCCAAGCCAGCGTCCAAATTAAACTCAACCGCCAGCATTTCTTCGACTTCAAACCGTCCTGCTAGTGCCTCTCGCACCGCCCGACAAACGTTTTCGGAGGTCTTTTCTGTGAGGGTCTTGCCGCCACGGGACACCACCAGCTTGATAAAGACCAGCATGGGCGGGTAAATCTGCCCGTACAAGCTAAGGCTATGGATAGTGAGGCCGTAGGCAGCTAAAACACCAAAAATGTCACTCAGCAAGAAGGATTGATTGCGGTAAGCAAAATGTAGCGCGCTCTTACTGCCCTCTGGCTTCAGTTCAATGACTGCTTGCTTGGTTTTATAAAGCTGGTAAGCCAGCCTCAGGTTCTGTAACTGAATTTCGCTGCTGACAAATTGCTCATAGAACTGGGGAAACGCCCGGTTGAAGCGCTTCAGCAGTTCTAGTGTGGACGATTTCAAACCCGAGGCCATAACGGAGAGTACAACTCACTTGCTACAACGGAAGCCTGGACGAGAGCGCGATCGCCGAGGTACAAAACTCAACCTTAGGTCAATTTCTCACAAATTTTCATTGTTCCACTTTCATTTCTTTAGATGATTTTCACTGATGAGTCGATCAATCTG
>DATNPE010000236.1:0-9837 GCA_036703355.1 Allocoleopsis sp.
AATACCTTGCTTCAGACGACTACCTAGAATTAACAAAGTATTATCGATACATTCATGAATATCTGTCCCTCGACGCTGGACTTCATCCATGTGCGAAAAACTGCGTAAACCGCCGACAATTTTTCTCAGGCGCTCTGCTCCCATTCGCATACTATCCAGTACTTGAGGAAAATCTTTAATTAAGAAATTAAAGTCAATTTCCTCCTTAGTTGCCACAACTTTAGGAGAGGTGTTAGCAAATTCCTGTTCGTAGATGGATAGAAGTTGAATGAGATCCTGACTGTATCTCGATAAATAGCTTAAATTGCCCCAAATAAAATTTACCGGATTCAAAATTTCGTGAGCGACCCCCGCTACCATGCGGCCTAAACTCGCCATTTTCTCAGTTTGAATCATGTGAGCTTGAGTTTGCTCGTGTAATAACTGAGTGGTTAGTTCATGAATTTTTGCTTGAGCCACTAGAAGCTGATGCACATCTAGCAAACGATAAATGTAGGGTGATATTTGCACGACAATTGGGGCATCAATGAGTTCAGGAGATCGATTGAGCGATCGCTGAGCCGCAGTGACAATAGAAGTCGTACCTGGCAAAACTAAAGTTTCACTTTTGACAAAATCATAAAGAACTTTTAGAGGCCGTTTGGAAAAGAGCTCGACTCCATAAAGACGGCTCATTTGCTCTAGGAAACCGCGTCGAGAAATTGCTCCAACGAGTTCTCCATCCTCTACTAAAATCACACCTGGCAAGAGTGGATTCTCTTCAAATACTTGAGCAACCTCTGAGCCAAGGCAACTAGACTTAACTTGAAAGTCGTGTAGCTCTAGCTCTTGTAAAGTGGACTCTAAAGATAAAGTGGGCATGGAAAAGCTCAAGCAAGACTCAGTCATCATATCAATCAGCAAGGGTATCCACAGGATGGCGAAATAGCTCAATCATGCACACAACTGAATATCACTATTGTGCATGAGGTTGCCTTTGGCTCAAATCCAGTAAATATAAACTTGATTTAACCTAAATTTAACCCTTACTAATTTGGGCTTTGGTTTAGTTTTTATGATAATTTTGCTGCTAATTTATGCTTCTGGGGTAGCTAATTTTCTCCGGAAGAAACCATGAAATTTAGTGATTTCTACTCTAAAAATAAGTTGAGAACTGTGCGATCGCGCCCTGTGGTTTTAGCTTTGTAAAGTGCTTTATCCGCAGCTACTAATAATGCTTGAGGAGTATTTTCTGGGTTAGGAACCGTACTAGAAACACCTAGGCTCAGAGTCAAGTGATCTTCAATAAAAGAATTAGTATGGGGAATGCCTAAGTTTTTAATACCTGAGCGAATCGCTTCAGCTACCTGCACCGCTCCTTCAGGTTCCGTGTTAGGCAAAATCACACCAAACTCTTCACCGCCATACCGAGCGACTAGATCAGCAGGACGCTTCACCGCTTGACTCAAGGTTTGAGCTACCTGCTTCAGGCAGCGATCGCCTTCACAATGTCCATAGGTGTCGTTGTAAGCCTTGAAGCAGTCAATATCGCAAAGAATTAACGACAAAGGCAACCGCTCCCTGGCCATCCGCCACCATTCCTGCACCAAATATTCATCAAAGTGCCGTCGGTTCGCCACTTGCGTCACACTATCCAAAACCACGAGCCGATGTAACTCCTGATTCGCGACTTCTAATTGTTGATACAGCTTATTTAGCATCTGGGTCGCGAGTTCATGAATTTGCGACTGGGCCACCAGAAGTTGATGCACATCCAGCAGCTTGTAAGTATTCGGCTGAAAATGTACCACGATTGGCTCGGACAGTAATTCGGGCGATCGCGGCAAAGTTTGGCGGGCTGCTACCACAATCGCCACATTGCTGGGAAAAATTAAAAAGTTATCTCCAGTGAAGCGATGGAGGGCGCGGAGTGGACGCTTCGAGAACAACTCCAACCCATAGGGGCGGCTCAAATGCTCCAAAAATTGTCGCCGTGAAATCATGCCAATGAACTGGCCTGCTTCTGTTAAAACCACACCAGGCAGCAAAGGATTTTGCTGAAAAGCCTGAGCCACTTCCTCGCCAGGATGGTGCGACTCAAGCTTAAAGTCGTATAACGTTAATTCTTCTAAAGTTGACTCTAGTCTTAGATTTCGCCCACAAATCTCCGACAGCAGTGGAACCAATCTAGAGTGGGAGGCACTAGACATAAAGGACCAGTAGAAAGTTCTGTGAAGAGCTTGCAGGTTTCAAAAGCGTTTGACTAGCCTGATGAATTGACCTGAAGCTCAACTGCTAGCTCCAATCTATTCCTCAGATTTAGCTTCAGGCTCAGATTCCAGTCCAGAATTACCAGAATTAATAGATGCTACCTCTGAAGATAACTCACCGAAGCTCTCTGGGGGTAAGTTTGCTAAGAGCGCTTGTAACTTCATGCGATGAATATAAGGCCAACCTCCCTCTGCTTCAATGTCTCGTAGCAACGCATAGAGGGCTTGCCGATTCGTGGGTAATGCAGCCTGAAAAAAAGTGTCACTAATTTCTCGATGCAGACTCTCCAGTAAGCGTAGGAGGGCTAAAAGCGTGAGGCAGTCACCCTCATGGCTCTGGGCCGCAACTCTAACCACTTCAGCGATCGCGGCAAAATCAGACTTGAGATTCGGTGCCACCTGAGTATTGTCATCCATCACCACGTAATCCTTGATCGATATCACAGCTCAGCCAACTGCAATTGGGTTATCCCCAACTTTACAAGAGTCCCTAGCCCAAGCGGAATTAGGATGACTGGCTAGAAAAATTTTGGCTAGGACAAAGTTGCAATGTTGGTTGCATCAAAAATTGATCGCCCCTGATCCCCAAGGTGACAAACAATTGTGATTTGCTAGCTACCTCTAGCCAAAGGCGATCCAAGGACGTGTAAAATGCTGTATTAGGTCTTGGCCGGACCTTCCGGAAATCATAAGAATCCAGCTAAACCTGGCAGCGGTTCAAAGTTCTCCCTGGTGGTTGCGGCGGCACGCCCAAAACAGAGTGCAGGCGTTTATAAAGTGTGGCCGTTTTGCCTCAGGTTGGTTGCGGGCCATCACCCTACTCGCTTGAGTACCTGAAGCCCAAATTTTAGATTGCCCTGGCAGGGATTTATAACATTGGTATTGAGGTTGACTATGAGGTATCGTGCTTTAATCGTTTCACTCCTAGCCTTGTGCTTGGGTGTGCTGACTGCTTGTAGCAGTGGGCCGAGTACGACTGTGGACCGAGATCTTCTCACCTATGAGCAGATCAGAGGAACGGGTTTGGCAAACACTTGTCCCCAACTCGATGAGACTGCGCGCGGTTCCATCACGGTGGATACTGGCAAGTCCTACACTCTAAACAGCTTGTGCTTGCAGCCGACCGAGTTTTATGTGAAAGAAGAAGGTGCAAGCAAGCGCTCTCAAGCTGCCTACAAGCCTGCAAAGCTAGTGACTCGTCAAACTTCTTCTATTGAAGCTGTAAGCGGTGCACTTCAGCCTAATTCTGACGGTAGCTTCACCTTCACGGAAGAAGATGGTCTCGACTTCCAAGCGATCACTGTACAGCTGCCCGGTGGTGAGCGGGTGCCTTTCCTATTCACGATCAAAGGATTGGTCGCTCAAACCCAGCCCGGTTTGAATGGCATCATCAACACCTCCACTGACTTTGAAGGCAAATTCAAAGTTCCTTCCTATCGGACCTCTAACTTCCTAGACCCAAAAGGTCGTGGTTTGGCAACAGGTTATGACAACGCTGTGGCACTGCCCGCTCAAGCGGATAGCGATGAACTGACCCGCGAGAACGTGAAGCGCTTTGATGTTGGCCGAGGCAAGATTTCCTTGCAAGTTGCTAAGGTTGACAATACCAGCGGCGAAATTGCTGGCACCTTTGAAAGTGAACAGCCTTCTGAAACCGACATGGGTTCTCGTGAGCCTGCGGAAGTCAAGATTCGTGGTATTTTCTACGCTCGTCTAGAACCAGCTCAAGCCTAAGCTAGAGCCCTGAAGTGAATCGCACTTTCGTGCTAAAACGGCTCGAATATTGATATAGATGAGAGGGGTGTAATGCCCCTCTTTTGCTATGGGGCCAGGTCTATCTGTCTTGCGAACAGAACTAGGGAAAAGGTGAATGCGGTATTCGCTCTTGAGCCAATTTCAAGGTGTGCTGGTGGGCGCAGCGATCGGGGAACTGGTCGGCACGAGTTGGGAAGCTCAGTCCGCCCCAGCAAGCCAACCTGATGCCGCTACCCCACCACAGCCTTTGATCAACCCCGATCGCTGGTTGCAATTATTGACTACAGAGCGCTTGGGCGAGCGATCGAGCACGGCAGGGCGTGGAGGTCGTGTGGCATTTTTGGGGGCTCAGAGTTTAGGACAGCGAGGAGAACTAGACTTAGCCACTTGGCAGCAGCACCTTCACTCAACGTCTCAGTGCGTTCCGAATCTGGATGGGTGGGAAACTCCTGAGATGGCGATCGCCACTTTACCGATCGCGCTGTTTTTCCATGAGGATGAAACCAAGCTTTTTCAGAGACTCCAGCAAATTTGTCAGTTGGTTAATTCTCAGTCCAGTTCGGTTCTAGCCAGCTTTATGGTTGGTTGGACGATCGCCCAAGCTTTACGGCATCAGTTTCAGCCTCAGCAGCTGATTCCGCAACTGATTGCGGCTATCACTCGCCTGGATACAGCATTCACCAGCCCCATGATTGACTTGGACTTGACGGCTGGTGCAATGCAGCAACTCGCTCAAGTCCAGGCTTGGCTAGAGCAACCAGCAAGTTTAGAAGTTGTGCGATCGCAGTTGAGCCAGTTCAGCCAACCGCTACAATCAGCGGCTATGCCTCAAGAACTCAAGCAGCTGCAACCCATCCTGGCGGCCCTTTATTGTTGTCTGGCAACCCCCGATGACTGGCGGTTGGCAGTTTTACGTGCCGTGCAGATGAAAATTTCTCCCAGCTCAGTTGCCGCTCTGACAGGGGCGATCGCAGGAGCGGTCAATAGCCTGACTCGAATTCCTGTGATGTGGCGATTGGCACTAGATCGACCCAATGGTCCCTCCAAGCCCAGGTTACTTTGGCAGGGAGTGGAATCAGAAGCCGAGTTGCTAGAGTTGGCCAGTGACTTGCTAGCTAGCTGGTCGGGCACCTATGATACACGAAAGTTTCCAGTTAAGCGCCACCAAATTCCCGCGATCGCGGCTCCCCGTGTGATTCGACCCCGCTAACTGTGTCTAGATATTCCTAGTAGTCTATCCGCAGTTTGAGCGATGCCCCTATGACTCTCCTGAATAGACCAGGTAGCATGGATGAATAAACCAGCGGGTGCCGCCACCAATTTGTTGGACAGCCTTTAATGATGAAACCCACCTCATGTACACAATGAATTTTTCACCGCTGCGCCTTCATTTCACCTCGTCCTGCTGCTTATAACTGGCAACAACTATGAGAGCACTTCAGTTGTGGATGCGGCGAGCTGAACGGTTGGGCAGGCGCTATCGCAACCAGTGGTGGCGTGTGTACGTGGCCGATGCTTCGCGTAAAACCTTTGGTCATGCTCTGAGTCAAACTTGGAATCGTCAGCCTGCCACCGACAGTGGTGCGGGTGGGCGATCGCCTAACTTGCATCGTTACCGCCCTCCTGCGATGGTAGTGGTGGCAGTCCTCTCGCTGACAAGTACCATTGGTTACCGCTTCTACAATGAGCCAAAGTTGGACGTGGGAACTGCGGCTCCTCAAACCATCCGGGCTCCCTTTAACGCCAGCGTAGAAGATCCTAAAACTACCGAAGAAAAGCGCCGAGAAGCCAAAACGGGTGCAGTTCCGGTGCTAATGCTAGATGCAACAGTCACGCAAAAAGTACAACAAGCCTTAGAGCAAGCGCTTCAGCGGGGAACCGAACTGCGGCGTACAGCTGGTACTTTTCCCTTTGTTGCGCCTGCCAGCTTGTCTCTGCCTACCCAAATCTATTTGCGTCAGGCGGAGGAATGGGAATGGCGAACGGTTCTAGAAGCAGTGGAAGCCCCAACTGCTAGAGGTTTAGGACTAGAGACTAGCCTTGACCCGACCTTAAGTAAGTGGTTGGATGCGGGCAATTCACCCCTGAATGCATCTCAGCAGCAGGCGATCGCTGAACTCCGTAGTTATCGGCAAACCATCCCAGCCGAGGAGTTTGCTGCTTTAGTTGAAATTATCTCTAAAACTCGTTGGAGCTACCCGATCGCCCTAGCATCCTTATCCGATGTAGTGACGCCCGACGCTGAAGTTTTATATGATGCCACCTTGTTCAACTTGTCGGACGCAGAATGGGAGACAGCTCAAACTGATATTCGGCAAGTCGCCACGCGCATTTTAGCCCAAGGAATTTCGCCAGGGCTGCCCAAGACTATCTTGCAAAATGCAGTGCAAGTGCAAGTGGGTGAGATGATGCCAGAGTCTGCCAGGGCGATCGCCATCAAGCTCTTACCCAAAGTCTTGGAACCTAATCTTACCCGTGATGCCGAACAGACAAAACTGCGGGCCGAGCAAGCCGCCCAAGAAGTGAAACCTGTGCTGGTGACGATCCAACAAGGCGAAATTATTGTTAAAGAAGGTCAAGTCATCACCCAATCCGACTTTGTTCTACTAGACTACTTTCGCTTGAGCCGCCGAGAAATTAACTGGTTAGGACTACTGGGCTTTGGTGGCCTGATTAGTGGAGCTGTTGGTTTAGTCTGGGTGGTAGAGCGGCGATTCCATCCCGGATTGCGCCAACGAGATCATCTGCTGCTGCTAGTACTGACGTTGAGTGCTCCCCTATTAGGCATCTTTGGCATTGCTTCCACTAGCCTCCCAGCCATCGGCTTGTTAGTAGGCAGCTTCTATGGCTCCGCCTTGAGCGTAGCCGTTGTTGGCTTACTGACCATCATCGTGCCCTTAGGTCTAGAAGTGAGTGGGAGCTATTGGCTGGCCAGTGCAGTGGGTGGATTATTGGGAGGCTTGATTGCAGGACGACTGCGATCGCGCGAAGAACTCGCTCTCTTAGGCGGCGTGGTGGGTCTCACTCAAGGGGTCGCTTACCTCATTCTGACCTTAATTCTGAATGCGGCTTCTGGCCCCGTCTGGTATCTCGTGCTGAGTGGAGCAGTGCTGCATGGCTTGGCAGGTGTGGCATGGAGCGTGGTAGCACTAGGACTTAGTCCCTACCTAGAACACCTGTTTGATCTCGTCACTCCCATTCGCTTAGCCGAACTCTCCAACCCCAATCGCCCCCTCCTAAAACGACTCGCCTCCGACGCACCTGGCACTTTTCAGCACACCCTGTTTGTCGCCACCCTCGCTGAAGCTGCTGCCAGAGCCTTGAGCTGCAACGTCGAACTCGTAAGGGCTGGCACCCTGTATCACGATATTGGCAAAATGCACGACCCCCTCGGCTTCATTGAAAACCAAATGGGCGGTCCCAACAAACACGACCTCATCAACGACCCCTGGAAAAGTGCCCAAATAATCAAAAAACACGTCAGTGCTGGCTTAGTCATGGCTCGTAAATGCCGCCTCCCCAAAGCCATCCAAGCCTTTATTCCAGAACACCAAGGCACCATGTTGATCGCTTACTTCTATCACCAAGCCCAGCAGCAAGCCAAACAGGAAACTGCACTAACCGTTGACGAGAGCGACTTCCGCTACGATGGCCCCATTCCTCAATCCCGCGAGACAGGCATCGTCATGCTAGCCGACTCCTGCGAAGCCGCCTTGCGATCGCTCAAAGATGCCAGCCCCGAAGAAGCCCTCTCCATGATCAACAAAATTCTCCGTGCCCGTTGGCAAGACCACCAACTCGTTGATTCTGGCCTCAGCCGCGAAGAAATGAACCAAATCGCCGAAGTCTTTGTCCAGGTTTGGCAACAATTCAACCACCAACGGATTGCTTACCCCAAAGCCGTCTTGTCAGCCAAGTAACATCAACGAATTAAACATAAGCTCCTGTTAACCCCTCCCCGAGGCGGAGAGGGGCTTTCGGGTTCTTTTTTAATTTCAGCTCATCCATGATTAAAACCACTTTTGGAGGGAGTCTGAGGGACGCAACCGTCCCTCAGCGGGGGTTTGGGGGCAAGCGCCCCCAAGGGCTTGGGTTTTAACCCTTCATCCCACTCCCCGCCTCAGTTGGCACAATATAGTGCTGCATCACCAAGAAAAAGAGCAAAATCGGCGCGATCGAAATCACCGAACCCGCTGCAATCAGCCGCCAATCCAGCGAAAACGTCCCTGCCAGCGTCGCTACCCCTAATGGCAACGTGTAATACTCCGGGCGATCGAGCACAATTAGAGGCCAGAGAAAATCACTCCAAGAACCGATAAAGACAAAGATTGCCAACGTCACCAGCGCCGGACGCACGGAGGGCAACATCACATGCCACCACAAACCCAACTCCGAGCAGCCATCCATCCGAGCCGCTTCTTCCAGTTCTTTAGGGACACTCTGGAACGCTTGCCGTAAAAGGAAAATTCCGAAAGCTGAAGCGATCGCGGGGAAAATTAGACCTAAATAAGTGTTTCGCAATCCCAACTGCACCGTCAAAATGTACAGCGGAATCATCACGATTTGAAAGGGAATCATAATCGTCGAAACAACTAGCGTAAAAATCGCATCTCGACCGCGAAAATTTAGCCGCGCTAGGGGGTAAGCGGCCAAGGAACAAAACAGCAAATTTAGAGTGACGGTGAGCACTGCGACTAAAGTACTGTTGAACAAATAGCGACCAAAGGGATTAGTTTGCCAAACTTGGACAAAATTTTGCCAAGTGGGTTGCTTGGGCCACAGTTGCGGTGGAAATTGAAAAATGTTTTCGGTTGGGGACTTCAGAGAAGTACTAACCAGCCAGATCAGAGGCAACAGCATCACCAGCGCGATCGCCCCTAACAAGCTGTACATGCCCACTCGCTGCCATAAAAACTGTTGCTTGGAACGGTTCATGTTACTTCGTTGCCACTACTGCAATATTCCAAGCAAATCGCTTCATCAAGGGGAGCTTTTTCAAGCTTCGATCCATTTTTTCTAGCTTTAGGTAAGTGGGTCTTAAGCGTTCATGCTCAAGAATAATTTTTTTCCAATAGCGCTCTTTGTTGGGGTCTACTTTCTCAACTAGATAAAAGCGGAGAAAAATCCACAAAGTGGCTAACCAAAAGGTGTCGTATTCAGTTTTTGTAAAGACGGATTGGACAAAATTAGCAATATTAATATCGAGGGGGGTTTCGTCTTCAGTTCGTACTTTGGTAGCGATACGACGGTAGACATTAATGATGGGATTGTGCTTTAAGGGGTCCCAAAAACAAGCTTTGCCACCAGGTTTCAACACTCGATACATTTCTCGAATCACGGCTTTGGGCTGCGGAATGTGGTGCAGCAAGTTGGAGGCGTAGACAATGTCAAAGGTGTTGTCAGGAAACTCGATTTCCATCGCGTTAATGGTGCGACCCTCGACGGCAACATGATTCGCTGCTGCTAGTTTCAGCGCGACCTCAACCATGCCAGGGGAGTAGTCGGCAGCCACACAGCGGGCTCCTTTGGTGGCAAAGTAAACGCTATTTTCTCCTGCACCACAACCAAGATCGAGCAAGTATTTGCCTTTGACATCTCCTAAGTGCTGGAGGATGAAGCGGTTTTCTGGAGCGGTGCAGGCTTCAAAGTAGTCTCGCACGTGGATTCCTTCGACATCGATCGCCGCGGCCCAAAGGTCATGGAATTCGCGTTCGCGTTTGAGGAGGTCGTCTTGCATTGCTGTGGTACTGAGGAGAATCTCAGCATTATGCCAAGTGGGAGATTGCTGCGGCAATCCTATTGGGGGTTTGGTTGTTGGGTTGGATAGTTTGGG
>DATNPE010000237.1:0-7744 GCA_036703355.1 Allocoleopsis sp.
CTGAATGTCATTTGTGTCTTGATTATCTTTTTTCTGGCAGGTCGGCTGATTCTAGAGTTTTTTGACCTCTCCCTAGGCGTTTTACGAATCGCGGGGGGATTGCTGATCGCGCAGACCGCTTGGGAAATGGTGACAGTACGCCCACGGCTGACTCCTCCAGAACGAGAGGAAGTTGCAGAAAAGGAAGACATTTCCTTCACCCCGATGGCAGTGCCGATGTTGAGCGGTCCTGGTGCGATCGGCGTAGTGATGGGGCTATCGGCCAAATCGAGCCAACTACTAGACTACTTGGGCACCCTAGCCGGGATTTTGTTGCTGGGGGCGATGGTCTATTTCTGCCTTTCCGTCGGCGATCGCGTCATGGCTCGCTTGGGCAAGAGTGGCGTGGGTGCATTCAATCGGGTTTTAGGATTTTTTATTTTGGCGATCGCCGTGCAGTTTATTGCTGAAGGTACGATCGCCCTGCTGAAAGATTCGGGGGTAATTAATTAGCTAACCGCTAAGAGGGAGGTTGTCCCAAAACCCACTTGAGCCATTGAGTCAGCGATCGCACCGGATGTAGGTGCTGTAGGCTGGGAGCACGCATTTTGGCTAAGTCTGCCACAGAGCAGAGAGCCGCGTACTGTAACCCCAAGAAACTATCAACCGCTGCATAAGGGCCACCCAACGTCATGGCTCCCGCTGCGTACATGCGACCTCGGCCATTTCGCATTTCCACCAATTTAAAATCATTGGTGACACTCAAGCGCCCCAAGGGATTGAGCGGCAGGCTGTACTGCGTCACCAAATCATCGAGCAAGGGATTTGTTTTCACTTTGGCTTCCAACCCCGTGGCATCGATGACAAAATCTGCTTCCAGCCGCATTTGCCCCTTCAGGTTTTGCTCTTGAATGTAGGTCACCGGGCGATCGTGATCGTCTGGCTCCACCCGCTCCACTTCCCCAAAGGTAATTTGATACCAACCTTGGCTCAGCCCTTCTTCCACAATGCGCCGCCAATCTCCCCGGTCGGCTGTCGTTGTGCCACCCCAAGCCGACAAGAGACGCTGCCGCTCTTCAGGGTTCGCTTGCTCTAATAGAGTTCGTAGCTCACCGCTCCAACAGGCTTTCGGCCAATTAAAGGGTTGAAACTCGTAATGATTTTCAACGTGGCGCTGCGCGAAGCCAAACTTGTTGCCCTGCGGTTTGGGCGATCGCATCAAATGCAAAACGGCAATATGGGAATTTTTCTGCCGAGCTTCGTAGAGCCGTTGCACAATTCGGGAAGCGACAATGCCACGACCGCGAATCAAAACCGTGCCGCCTTGCTGTTCCAAGTGCTCATACACATGGTCATGATTTTCGTAGGCATTCACTACCGATTTGAAGTCTTTGGTTTGCTCGCGATAAGCTTGCAAGTCAGGCAAAAACTGAATCGCAGGATATCCGGTGGCAAGTTGTACATAGCGGGCGACTAGAAAAGCATGGTCCCGTTGTTGCGAAGTTGAGCGTGAATAGGCGATCGCGTAACGTCCATCATTGGTTTTGCGAATCCCCCGCACTCTTCCATAGCAAAACATTTCCTCCCAGCCGATGCGTTTGGCTTCGCGATCGAGCGACGCAAAGACATTCCCTGCACGAGGGGTATAAGTTTCGGCAAAAGTTGGCTCAGCAAACACCTGCCATAGAAACTTGAGTGCTGCTGTCAGATACCCTTTACTCAAATCGTGCCAAGCTTCCCGCAACGCATAACTCGGCCAGCCCCAAATATTATCTGGGCAGGAGTCAGAGTTAGAGCGCAACCGCTCATGCAAGGGAATCTGGGAGTTGAGGCACAACCGCTGATACCGCGCGTAGGGTTGGGGTTCCATGCCCAAAGCAATAATTTGGGCTGTGTGCACCCCGCAAATCCGTAACAAATCCACCCAGCAAAAACTGCCTAAGCCAGCCCCGATCGCCGCATAATCGGTTTCTCGTACAGGCAACCCTGTGGCAAACAAATCCTGAACTGAAACTTGCGAGTTCTGAAACAGAGCGGGTGGAAAAGACGCATCGGCTGCACTGCTGAGGATATTGGCTTCTGTTGGGCTAGGCAGCTCTGTGACGGCAAAACGAGGATCAGGGGGCTGGGTTTCTGCTAATGAAATTGGGGCAGGAGACGCAGAGGCAGGTGGAACAGGAGTAACTGCAAAAGAGATGGCGATCGCATAGGGACCAATCTGAATGGTGTCCCCATTTGCCAAGCAGCTGCGCTGACGCAACACCCCATTCACCAGCGTGCCATTGATGCTGCTTTGGTCCGTAATCACCAAGCCATCAGGTTCCCAGGTGATCAGGGCGTGGAAGCGAGAAATTTCGTCACTGGCGAGGGCAATGCGGCAAACCCGCTGTTCTGCAATCTCGGCAGGCATTTGAGCAAACTCTCGCCCCAGCGCGATCGGCACCGTCAACACGGGCGATCGCCGCTCCCCTGTCAGAGGTTCTTGCCAGCTCAGTTGAATCCGCAGTGGTGCCGCCCCTGTCATAGAACCTTGCTCACTCAAGTCATTAAGTGGGTGAGATTATCCTGGCGACAGTATGACACTGGCCGCTACTGCTAAGGAAGTCCCACACCAAGGACAGCCCTTTGTGAGTTGTTCGTAGGGCGAGGCTTGATGACACTTAGGACACTGAAGACCGTAAGCAGCGGGAGAAGCGGCAGATGGAACAGCGGCGGAAACAGGAGCAATAGCGGGGGGTAGCGTCACTGCCGGGAGATAAGGCGATAGAAGCATCGTGGTTTTGATGGGAGCAATGGCACTCACATATAGCTCTAATTCCCCTAGCCGAATTTTGCTCCCTGCTTGCAGCGCTACTTCACCCTGTCTCACAAGTGAGCCATCTACAACAGGTGGATTTTGCGGGCGGAGGTTGCGGAGATAAAACTGCTGATGTTCTGGCTGGAAAATGATTTCGACGTGCAGCCCCGAAACCGTGGGATGGGACAGCACCCAGTCACAGCGATCGGGGTCGCGACCAATACGAATGACTCCGGGCTGATTACTAGCCTGCCAAGGATGCAGCGTTTTAGTTTCTACCTGCTCCCCTTCAGTCCAAGCGACTGTGATTGCGTACATCGTGCCAGCCTTAGTAGATGACTTGTTCTGATCAATTACCTCAGATTTGACTCACTCAATTCCTAAGAACGCCGACTAAAATTTGCCTTGAATGATTGGTTAATTTCGATTGGAGGCGCGATCGCCTGGTTTTTAGGATCAGCTTTTCTACACCACCCCATATTCTTAACGAGCATATGTGCTTATCAAAAAAACAAAATAAAAATTGAAGTTTTATTTTTTAGTTAGAAAAATACAGAATTCTTTTAATTGTGATGCGAGGCACAGCAAAACTAATTAAATTTTTATTAAATATCTGAGAGTCTGACTCAATAGTTGATTTGTATTTGGCATGGAGCATAACTGATGAGCACGAGTGGCGCTCCGGAACGAAACAACATCAACCAGGACGAGGTGACGAAGTTTTGGGGGTGCGAGCTTACCCACCTAGCTCCCCAAGAAAAAGAACTCGTGGTGATGCTCTGGCAAAAGCTAAAGCAGCGACGCCAGAACACCACTCAAAACCCTACCAAGTTATCTGCTACATCGCACAGGTTAGATCTCCGGCTTTTTGGGTAAAGCGCAGATTTTCGCTGTAATCGACTGGGCAATCAATCACCGCTGGGACATCTTGAGCCAAAGCAGTCTTTAAGGTCGGAATTAAATCCGTGGCAGATTCCACTCGGTAGCCTTTCAGGCCCATGCTTTCTGCTAGCTTCACAAAGTCAGGATTCGTGAACTTCACAAAGGCAGAATGACCGTAGTAGTTTTGTTGCTTCCACTCAATCAAGCCATAGCCACCGTCGTTAAAGATGATCGTGACGAAAGGCGTGCCCACTCGTAGCGCGGTTTCTAGCTCTTGGCAGTTCATCATAAAACCGCCGTCTCCAGTCACCGCCACAATTTTGCGATCTGGATGCACCAGCTTCGCCGCGATCGCCCCCGGAATGGCAATGCCCATTGCGGCAAACCCATTAGAGATAATGCAGGTATTGGGGCGATCGCAGTGGTAGTGGCGTGCCATCCACATTTTGTGGGCACCCACATCTGAGATCACGATGTCTTCTGGGCCCATGACTTGCCGCAGATCGTAAACGATTTTCTGGGGTTTGATCGGGAAGCCATCATCCTTGGCGTACTGCTCGTAGTCCGCTTTAATATCGGCCCGTAAGCCAATGGCATAGGGGGCTGGCTTACCCTGGCGATCGCAACGCTGCAAGATTTCTTCGAGGGAGTCAGAAATATCTCCTACCACATCCGCGATTGGCATATAGCTGCTATCGACTTCTGCGGTGGTTTCGCCAATATGCACAATTGGAATTGTGGCGTTGGGGTTCCACTTCTTGGGCGAATATTCGATCAAGTCGTAGCCGATGGCAATCACCAAGTCAGCGCGATCAAAACCGCAGCTAATGTAATCTCGCAGTTGCAAGCCCACTGACCACAACGCCAACGGATGGGTGTAAGGAATCACACCTTTGCCCATGAAGGTATTGGCGACAGGAATGTTCAGTTCAGTGGCGAACTTAGTCAGGGCTTCACTGGCCTGGGCTCGAATTGCCCCATTGCCTACCAAAATAATGGGATTTTGAGCGGCAGAAATGGCAGCAGCGGCTTGCTCAATGCTGTGGAACGAAGCGTAAACCTTTTCCATCGACCCTTTGGATAAGGGTTGGCCCGAAGCTGCCATCGCCGCAATATTTTCTGGTAGATCGATATGAACCGCACCCGGTTTTTCACTTTGAGCAATCTTGAACCCTTTCCGGACGATTTCTGGGGTATTGCTAGGGCGAACAATTTGGGCGTTCCACTTTGTGACGGGGGCGAACATGGCCACCAAGTCGAGGTATTGATGCGACTCAATGTGCATACGATCGGTGCCCACTTGCCCAGTGATCGCAATCAGAGGGGCGCGGTCCAAGTTGGCGTCGGCAACCCCTGTCATTAAGTTCGTGGCACCAGGACCGAGGGTGGAAAGACACACCCCTGCTTGTCCCGTCAAACGACCATAGACATCTGCCATAAAAGCAGCGCCTTGTTCGTGACGAGTGGTAATGAACTGAATTGAAGAATTGCTTAACGCTTCTAAAACATGGAGGTTCTCCTCACCCGGTAAGCCGAAAACGTAGCGCACGCCCTCATTTTCTAGGCACTTGACCAACAGTTCGGCGGTGTTGATTGGACCTGTTGTTTCACCCATCTCATTTCACCCAAACGGTTTTGATATTGACGAATTCGTGAATGCCCTGAATCCCCAACTCGCGTCCATATCCCGATCGTTTGATGCCACCAAAGGGCAGGCGCGGATCGGATTTGACGAGTCCGTTAATGAATACAGCACCCGCATCCAGTTCTTCGATCAGGCGACTGGCTTCGTCTGCTACTTGGGTCCAGGCGCTTGCTCCCAAGCCAAAGGAAGTGCTGTTAGCAAGGCGAATGGCTGCATCAATATCCTTCACCCGAAACAGCAATGCGACCGGACCAAAAAATTCCTCTTGGTCAGCAGGGGTACCGGGGGGAAAGGCGGTGAGGATTGTTGGCGCGTAAAAGTTACCAGGGCGCTCTTTTATAGGATGCCCACCCACCAGGGCTTTTGCACCTTTTTCTAGGCAAGCTTGTACCTGGTGATCCAAATCTTGCAGGATGTCAGGGGTGGCTAGGGGACCAACATCAGTGTCGAGGTTCATGGGGTCGCCGACTTTCAGCGCTTGATACTTCTCGACAAGGCGGCGCTCAAATTCATCGGCGATCGCCTCCGCCACAATAAAGCGCTTGCCAGCAATACAAGATTGGCCGTTGTTGAGCAACCGTGCTGTAACAGCCGTGCTCACCGCTGCCTCTAAATCGGCACTCTCTAAGACAATAAAGGGGTCACTGCCACCTAGTTCTAAGACTGTTTTTTTGATTTGCTTGCCACAGGCAGCAGCAAGGCTTGCACCAGCATGTTCGCTCCCAGTCAGAGTGGCTGCTTTAACGCGATCGTCAGCCACGAGAGCCGCGACGCGATCGGAACCAATCAGCAAAGTTTGGAAGACTCCCGCTGGAAACCCTGCTTTGTCAAAAACTTCCTCGATCGCTAGAGCGCACTGCGGTACATTCGAGGCGTGCTTGAGCAGTCCCACATTTCCTGCCATTAGCGCTGGAGCCGCAAACCGGAACACTTGCCAAAAGGGGAAATTCCACGGCATTACTGCCAGGATTGCTCCTAAAGGCTGATAGCGCACAAAGCTTTGACTGGCATCGGTTTGGGCTGGCACGTCTGCCAAAAACTCTGCCGCATGTTCGGCGTAGTAGCGACAGACCCAGGCACATTTCTCCACTTCAGCGATCGCGGATTTGAGCGTTTTGCCCATTTCCAGGGTCATGATTTCGCCAAAGTGCTCTTTGTTCGAGTCTAGGATTTGCGCGGCAGCTTGCATCCACTCCGCCCGTTGTGCGATCGGAATTTTTCGATAGTTTTGAAAGATTTGATCTGCTTGATGAAGTTTAGTTTCTAATTCTGCGTCTGTAAGCGGTGCAAATGTCTTGAGTGTCTCTCCTGTGGCTGGGTTAATCGTTGCGAGTCCCATATCCAACCTCCCGTTGAACACAATTCAGGTAGCTGATCTAGCCTTGGCTTACTTGGCTCTTGCAAGTGCTCTATTCTGCCCAGTTCGTACTGCTCAATTCGTAGAAATAGAGATTAAGCCAGCAACTCTGAAAGTTCCTAGCTGGTCGCGGTGTGTTAGCTAGGTTCTACTTTTTGCTGAAGGAAATGGCAGGTCGAGGACTCAGAAGAGAATTAACCAGTCAATAGGCTGACTAGATCAGTGGTGTAGCTACCAGCTGCTAGCATGAGTCTAACAATAAATTTCTTGAATGGCGGATATTGCAATTGACAGAGGCGATCGCTCGCTCAGTTAAACCTTAGGAATTAAGGCTCGTAGACGGCTACGAATTCCTAAGAGATTGCGTAGTTTTTGTAGGTTTTTGCGAGATTCTTTCGTTTGTATTGCTAAGCGGCGACGCCACAAAAAGCTTTGTTTGACTAAATTGGGAGAAGCGCACCAGCGGTAATAAGCAGGAATGGCGACGGTTTCTAGGAAGAGCCGCCACCGCCTTGTCAGTTGATCAGGCGTTGTTTCTGTGGCTCTCAGCTTGCCATTCTGGATAATATCTCGACGTAATTGTGGGTTGTCCCGGAGCTTTTCTAGGGCTTTTAAGGTGTCTGTTAAAGACAAAACTTCTAAATAATCCAGTGGGCTTTTGCGTTCATGACGGAAGGCTGAATCGTATCCCAAGATTGCAGGGACGCCCGCGTGCCAAGCATTATGCAATTTTGAAGCAGGTTTCCAAGAATATTCCTGACGACCAAAATCACGCACTGCTAAGATTGCATCAACTTCACTGTAGTTATTCCACAGGTCGAAATCACTGACAACGCGCCAGGTTAAACCTAAACTAGCGACCTGTTCCTGCCAAGATGGTGTTCTGAGTTCTGGAGCCAAATTTTCCTCCAGTCCGAAAAAGGCAATATTCTCAAAGCGATCGCCTCGACTCGGATCACGAGGAACTAAGCCAGGTTGGGGCCAGAGGGGTAAAAAGTAGCGATCACCCGGTAAGAGAAAGCGATCGCCCAGGGTCATGATTTTGAGGGAAAGTGCTAGCGGATTTTGAACAACGTGAATTTGA
>DATNPE010000238.1:0-2471 GCA_036703355.1 Allocoleopsis sp.
ATAAGCGCTCTACGGACCAGTCTGGTTCAGCCGCCAAGGTTGTGAGTAAGGGGCCATGCACGCCAGAAACTCCTTGCTGGCTCAAACTCCAGAGCAAGCTGGTGATATCTGAGAAACCGATGAGCCACTTAGGTGCTGTGGGAGGCCACTGCCAATCTTCTAGCAGACGTGCTCCTCCGTAGCCGCCTCTGGCACAGAGAATGCCCTGGCACTTGGGATCTTTCAACGCCGTTTCTAATTGCTGACGGCGGTTGGTATCGTTGCCTGCGAGGTAGCCCCAGCGATCGTCAAAACCAGGGGTGAGTTCTACTTCGTAGCCGCGCGATCGCCAAATTTGTACTCCTTGTTGAAAAGCGCCAAATTCTCGCAAAGTACCGCTCGGTGCAATCACCTGCAAGCGATCGCCTGGTTTGAGGAATGGAGGAAGTTGGCAGAGGTTCATGCTAGTTCTAGGATTGGCCCAAGATATCTGCAAACCATTCTTCCATGCGATCGCCCATCGCCGCTTGGGAAAACTCTGCTTCAGCTTGTTGACGACAGGCTGCGCGATCGATCTGGTCAATTTTGGCGATCGCTGCAACCAAACCAGACACACTATCCGGTTCCACTAGCCAACCTGTCTTGCCATCTTTGACAATTTCCGCTGGGCCACCCCGACGGTAGGCAATCACGGGCACGCCACAAGCTAAGGCTTCGATTGCCACATTGCCAAACGCTTCTACCCAGCGCGGTGTTACTAACAAGGCTTGGCATTGCCGCACGACTTGTTGCAATTCGATGGTCGGCAGAAACCCTAAATACTCAATCGGAGCCTCCGGATAGCGTTGGCAAAGCTGTTGCCAATAGGCTGGATCTTGCAATGCCCCTAAAATCTTCAGGGGTATGCCTGTTTCTTGGGCTGCCGCGATCGCATCTTCTAATCCTTTTTCGGGAGCAATGCGCCCCACCCAGCCGAGACAAGGTTGCGGTTGAGCACAGAACTGATACAGAGACAGATCGAAACCATTGCCCAAACATCGACATTGCGTGGCAAAGCGAAAGGTATCGGCCTGGGCTTGGCTATGCACGCCAATGGTTTTGGGAAATTGCTCTGCCACCTGCTCAATGATTTGATCCATCGCATCTGTGAGCGATCCCATACTCACCAAGTGGGCGATCGGACGTTGGAAAAACGGAGTTAAGTAAAAGGGCAACCAATCGTAAGCAAAGTTCACCAGCAAGTCATAATCTGCGGTAACTTGCCGAGCATAAGCCCACATGTTAGCCAGCACTGCGTCACCAGGCATGACGACTGGGTCAGTTCTCGATTGGGTTTGGGCGGTGGTTTGCAACTCACCAGGAATTTCGACAATCGGCAAATTGCCTAGGCGAGAACCCATAGGCGCTAGAATTTGCAGCGAGTGGCCTCGATGCCGCAGTTCCTGAGCAATGTTGTGTAAAGTTAGCTCAACTCCACCTCCTAAACCAGAACCCAAAGGCCCCACTGAAGTAGAAATAAATAAGAGCTTGAGCGGGCGGTTCAGTAGATTAGTCACACGAATTGCGTACTGACGAAAAGAACAAATTGCATCCCTGTTGGCTAGGAGCGTTTTTAGGGTTCAGAAATATTTTCTGGCAAGCTCTCCGGCGGGCTGATGGTATTTTTGAGGGCAGGCACCCCTTCGGCATTGGCGATCGTCCGGATGCGATTCACCTGATTTAGCGCCCAGCGAGCGGTTTCTTGCACTTCTGCATCTGGGTCCTCGGTGGCATGGCGCAACAATTGGCTAATTTGCCCAACCAGGTCATAAATCCGAGTCACATCCCGAATGGCATTTTTCCGCACTTCTGGATTTTCGTCTTGGAGAGAAATTGCCAAAGCCCGATTCATGGGTTTGAGGGTACGGACTCCAATCTCTGACAGGGAAGCAAGAATTAAGCTGCGTTGTTTGGAGTCGGAATCAATCATCAGATCGACTAGTGGCTGCACAGCTTGAGTATCACCGCGTTGGCCGAGTTCCCAAATGGCTTTGCGTCGCTTGGCAGGATCAGGATTGCGTAAATCCTTAATCAGTTCCTCAACAATATTGATTTTAGGAAGCTTAGTCGTTTCTCTGACAGGCAGGTCTTTAGCGTTGGCTGTGTCTGATTTCTTCTTGCCATTCACTGCCATTACTGGGGCACTATGGCCATTGGTACTCACTTCAACCTCAGGTTCTATAGTATCGGCATGACCTAGGCTTGGCGGTTCTGAGATACGCCCCTCGGCTCCGATGGGGCCAACAGGGGTGGAATCGGTTTCAGGGAGAGCCTTGGCTGGTTGTGAGGAGCTGCTACGGATCAGCAAATACAGCAGTCCTGTGCCTACACCCGCGATCGCAACCACCCCAATCAGCCAACCAATCCAACTGCGCTTGGGTTTTGCTGGTGTAGATTCTGCAGCCGATTGGGGTGTGGGCTTAGCTGCCTCGGTTTTAGCCTTCTCCAATGCT
>DATNPE010000239.1:0-2941 GCA_036703355.1 Allocoleopsis sp.
GCTCAACCAATTGACCCAGTTCCTCTTGATGCTTAGAACTCAGCGTCAAAAATTGATTAAGCGCAGTGAAGAGTTTTTGATGCATTCCTAATATTTTTAGTTTTTTTCATACTATAACTCTGAAGAAGGTTTTGAACCGGATGTGAGAGCAACGCAGTTCATATATTGACAGCAACCGAATATTTTTCTTGGTTTTAGCTGCTTAAAAAACTGCTGTCCGTCAACACAGATAGCAGACTCAAACCTAAAAAATCCGTTTTTAGGAATCGATTAAGTAAGTTTGAGGGTCAAGGGAAGGGACAACAAGGCCAGAGGCACTGGAATCAACACTAAATGCAGAACTTTGGGCTTCTCCAAAAGAAGCTATTTGAGCTGACCCAGTAGACTTCCTGCATAAATTATGAAGGGTGTGCCAGTTCGTAGTTTAGCAGGCCAGCGATCAGGTTGAGGCGCAAGCCAAACCGTCTTCTGCGGTTGCGATAGCGTCCCGAAAAAATGCGGGAGATTTGCAAGCGACGAATTACATGTTCCCCTCGGACTCGCAGTCGAGCCAAGGCCCGATTATGCTGCTTTTCCGCGTCGGGCAAGGGTTGCATGGGTCGCTTCTTCGTGGGAGTACACGCTCCCCATGCTGTTTGGCAAATCCTTGATAGCCTCGGTCAGCTAAACACAATTGGGACGAAACAAACGGTAAGCGACTGCGCTTGAGCAGCTTAAAGTCATGAGTTCTACCGGTGTCTACAGCCGTACAAATGATGCGATCGCTTTCAAACTCCACTAGCAATTGTGCTTTTAGCGTGTGGTAGCACTGCTTGCCACTGTAGTAGCGTTTCTGTTTCTTTGGGGTCGTTCAATCTCCATTTCACCAACATCGACCACCATCACCTTCCATTCCCATCCCGGTTGATACAACTGTCGTTGACTCGACTTCTGGTACCGCATAGCTGCTTCTGCAATTTATTGCTATTCAGAATCTAGCGTGCTTTGCTTCGCCGCAGCTGTCCTACTGTCACACGCTTGCCTATTCATGCAGGAGGTCTAGTGTGCGATCACAGGTCAGTTAATTCAACCACAACAACCCATGAGGCTAGGACTAACGAGCACTGGTGAACTGGTTCCTTTAGGTCTCTGAATAGAGCAACTAAAACACCATACTTTAGAAATGAGAAATTAGAGTAGCCACGCATCCAAACCAGCCGTTGGTTCGTACTATTACCTGAACTCTATTGGTTGGTTAAGGTTAGCCCGTATGAACAAAACAAAGCGATCGCGCTTCAATTTCTGGCTGGGCACAATCACCTGTGTGTTGTTGATTGGTCTCTCCACCGTTCCTTCTTGGAGTAAAACGGCATCGCATCACTTCGTTCAGAGTGGGGACGTTCCATCCCTCAGCACATCTCAAACTGCTCAACCCACACCAACTCAGAATCCTATCAATCAGCATTTGATGGCAGAGTTGCAAGAAGCGGAGTCTGTGCTCACGGCTCAGGGGATGTCGGACAGCTCTTTACAACTCTATGCGGCAATTTTGATAAAGAACAACGTGGTTCCTAATGCCCCCTCCACAATGGCGACAGGAGTAGCTGGAGCTGCATTAGCAGGCGATCGCCTGATTGTTCGTGGAGACTTTGGGGGGCTCTCTAGCGCTCTACGTGACTATGAAACAGATCCCGTCGATCCTCCCAATCCCAACATCACCTCTGCGGCTCACATTCATCGGGGTGAACCTAATCAAAACGGACCGTTTCAATATGCGCTGAGCGTGATGTTGGATGATACTGGTCTGGGTGGCAGATTGTCCGGGGAGTATACCCTGACTCCTGGGCAACTCCAAGCGCTCTCCAGTGGCCAACTCTACGTAGACATCCACACCAAACAGAATCGGGCTGGAGAACTGCGCGGTATTTTCCGACCCCTCTAAATACTTGGTTTAGCAGCCCTACCGGAGTGGGGCTGAAGGAATCACAATGCTAGCTAGCAGGTATAGTCTTGCATAGAGGACGTAGTATACTTGCGGCTGACAATTTAACCAGCACGCGAACAAAATCTAGGGAGCGAAGGGAGCAATTTCCATCGTTCCTGCGATTCAGGTTGTCCGCATTTGTATCTTTGCGGTTGCTTCCCTCCTTCCCCAACTCCAGGCATTCGTCTTCAAACACAAATTCTTGTGCCTATGCAGTCTGAGCCCTCTGCCAATCAAGCCGCTCCGGTGTCAAATCAAACGGATGCAGAATTGATTGTGGCCTTGAGCAAGGGTCAGACTGCGGCACTCGGTGTTCTCTACGATCGCCACGCTGGGTTAGTCTACGGACTCGCCCTAAGTGCCCTGAGCAACGATCAAGAAGCAGAAGACTTGACTCAAGATATTTTTCTGACCCTAGCCAAGGGGACTGGGTACGACCCAAATCGGGGATCTCTCCGCACCTTTCTCGCCATCTTGACGCGATCGCGAGCTCGAGACCGATTGCGATCGCGTCGCAGCACTCATCAGACACTACAGCGCTGGAAGTTAGGTGGACAGGCTGAGACCGTCTCGAATACTCCGCTTGAGCACGTCTTTCAACAGGAGCAATCTCAAGAAGTCAGTACCGCCCTAACTCAATTATCAGACAGTGAGCAGCGAATTCTGAAAATGGCTTATTACGATGGTCTTAGTCAGGCAGAAATTGCCAAACAACTGGAGATCCCCCTAGGGACGGTGAAGGCGAGAGCCAGAAGAGGTTTGCTCAAGTTGCGCCAAACCCTCACAAGTTTTACGAAATAGTACAGTGATGGCTATGTCAATGCCTTCAGAAGAGTTACAGCTACTCATTGCAGGATATGTTCTGGGCGACCTCAGCCCGGAGGAGGCAGCAGAATTTGAGCGCCTATTGGAGCAAGACCCCGCGATCGCCCAAGAAGTAGCCCAAATGCAAAATGCTTTAGAGATGTCCTATGCCCC
>DATNPE010000240.1:0-6640 GCA_036703355.1 Allocoleopsis sp.
GCGGTACAGGTGCAGTTAGTGAAATCGCTCCGTAGCCAATCCCTCGTTGCAAGTTGGTTTGAAGCATCCCCAACCACTCAGGCATCGGGAGTGCTGGAACCTGCTGAGGTCATGGTGAAATTGACGAATCGCGGTGCAGAACCCTGCTTGCTGACAGCAGGACAAGCTTTTTGCCGTTTGGAGTTTCTGTGTCCTACGACTTTAGCGAGTTAAGTAATGGGGTGTTGAGCAGGCTGCGCCTGCCCAAGCAGCATGGAGATAGCGAGTCAAGCGATGGGGCGTTGAGCAGGCTGCACCCGTCCAAGCAGCATGGAGATACCACGAGCGACCCCAACCATTCTGAGGATCTCCCTAGACTCAAATCGCTGTGAGCGCTGCAAAGCTGGATAGAATCAGGTTGGAGATCTATCGCTGGATGCGACAGCCAGCAGGCAATGTCATGAGCAATCAATCAACCAATCCCGCTTTTACTCAAATGAGTGTTGAGGAACTGGCAAACTGCTTAGCCGCGCCGGAAGGCTTGCAATTGATTGATGTGCGGGAACCCCAAGAAGTGGCGATCGCGAGCATTACAGGCTTTGACAACTTGCCCCTCAGTGAATATGCTGACTGGTCCGATCAAGTCCAAACTCGCTTTGACCCGAATGCAGAAACGATTGTGCTCTGTCACCACGGTATACGATCGGCTCAAATGTGCCAGTGGTTAGCCAGCCAAGGTTTTACTCAGGTTAAAAACGTTGAAGGTGGCATTGAGGCGTATTCTGTGGTGGTTGACCCATCGATCCCCCGCTACTAATGGCTAATGAAATTGGTTAGAGGCCGTAGTCCTGCGGCTAATGGGCAAGGAACTTCCTATTTCGGATTGCAGACTAATAGACTATAGTCACAGAGTAGAAGCCTGAGGGGATTGCAGCTACTAGGTGCCTCAGCAGATATCAAGCAGATGGTTGTCTTTGTTACTACTCAGCCCCTAGCAAAAAAGAGACAATGCAGCATCTGCTATCTTGGTTTCATCTGAAGTGTGTGGAATTTAAGCTGTTACTTCCACCAGTAATCTGTGGACTGGATTTATACCGCTCCTGAAGCGAAGGACCTGTGAAATCACTTCAGTTTATAGACCTGATCGCTCATTTTTTTCTTTTTGATTTTTTAAAGCTCAATTAAATTCGGCTACCCATCTCATGTCTGTACCAGTGAATCTCACCGATCGCCAGCAAAGGGTTCTTTGGGCCACCGTGCGCCACTATATTGCGACTGCGGAGCCAGTGGGTTCAAAAGCGTTGGTAGAAGAATATAACTTGAGCGTTAGCCCAGCCACGATTCGCAATGCGATGGGCTATTTAGAAAAAGCTGGGTTGCTGTATCAACCCCATACTTCCGCTGGGCGCGTGCCTTCAGATTCGGGCTACCGCATTTATGTGGATCAATTAATCACCCCGTCTGAAACTTTAGCTCGGCAAGTTGATCAACTACTCAGCGATCGCTTGAACTGGGATAGCTGGAGTTTTGAAGCCTTGCTGCGGGGTGCAGCCCAGATTTTGGTGGCATTGAGCGGCTATGTCACCTTGATTACGATGCCGCAAACCAACCTGGCTCGATTGCGCCACCTACAAATAGTGCAGATTGAGCCTCAAAAGGTGATGCTAATCGTGGTCACAGATGCCTACGAAACCCAGTCCGTTTTGATGGATTTGCCTCAAGCCGATGCTGATCCGGAACTGCTGGAGCGGGAATTGCAAATTTTATCCAATTTCCTCAACCATCACTTGCGCGGGCGATCGCTGGCGGAACTACCCCTATTAGACTGGAGCGATCTAGGGCGCGAGTTTGAGCAGTACGCTGATGCCCTACGAGTATCATTAGCTGATTTGATGCGGCGCACTCAAGCACCAGGAACGACGCAAATTTTAGTCAATGGTGTGTCTGAGGTCTTGCGTCACCCAGAGTTCTCTGAGTTGCAACAGATTCAGGCCATTATTCACCTGTTGGAAGAAGAACAAGACCAGCTGTGGCCGTTAATTTTTGAATATCCTGACTCTGACCAAGCAGGGAAGCGAGCCACGGTTCGTATTGGGTCTGAGAATCCCTTAGAACCCATTCGCACTTGTACGCTGATTTCTGCGACCTATCGTCGAGGCGCGGTTCCTGTGGGCAGTGTCGGGGTGTTAGGGCCAACCCGGATGGTTTATGAAAACGCGATCGCCTTAGTGGAAGCTGCCGCCGATTATCTTTCTGAGGCTCTAAGCTGATTCAGGGGGAAATCTTTAATTTTTGTGTGATTCAGCTTGTTAAAATTCCTTCCAGTGTCGATGAACGGTTCACGAGTATGAGTCAGAGCATAAATACCTTTCGTGAACAGCCTGCTGCTCAACAATGTGAAGGGACCCCAGTCGCGCCCAAAAACCTGAACCCTGCTCGGCGTGTCATTGGCTTGACGGGTGGCATTGGCATGGGTAAAACCACGGTTTCCAACTACTTAGCTTCTGCCTATCAGCTGCCGATCTTGGATGCTGACTTATACGCGCGAGATGCGGTTAGTTTGGGCTCAACCGTGTTTCGAGAAATTGTGGAGCGCTATGGAGTGGGTATTCTCCTGGCCAATGGTGAGTTGGATCGCCGTCGTTTAGGCAAGATTATTTTTGGTAGCTCATCAGAACGTTTGTGGCTAGAACAGCGCATCCATCCTTTTGTGCGCGATCGCATGGAATCTGAGCTAGAAGCGTTACCTGCGACAATGTATCCCACCGTGGTCTTGGTGGTGCCGCTGCTGTTTGAAGCCCGCATGACCGATCTGGTGACTGAGGTCTGGGTGATTCAGTGCTCATCCATCCAGCAGATTGAGCGCTTGTTGCAGCGAGATGCCAAAACTGCCCCAGAAGGCGATCGCCTGAGTCTGGAGCAGGTGCAAGCAAGAATCAATAGCCAAATGGCGATCGAGAAAAAAGTGGCTGGTGCGGATGTGGTCCTGGATAACTCCTCAACGCTAGAAGAGCTATTGAGACAGGTGGATCGAGCGATCGCCCAACCTCAGGCTTCCAAATCCACAGCGCAGCAAAAGTCTGAGGTCTTAAACAAGTAGCGCCTAGTTATTCTTCTACGGCTTCGCCACCCACCACGACATTACGCAACCGCAAGCTAGGCCCACCACAACCTACAGGTAGACCGCCTTGGCCGCCTTTGCCACAGCCACCCGATTCATCCCAGTAAAAGTCATCGCCGATCGCTTCAATATCAGCTAGCGTCGTAAACACATTGCCAGAGAGCGTCACATCTCTGACAGGCTCGGCAATCTCACCGTTACGAATCATCCAGGCTTCCCCCGCCGTGAAGGTGAACATTTCGCCGTTGGTCATGCCGCCGAGCCAATTGCGAGCATACACGCCTTCTTTAATGTTTTGAAATAGATCGGCTACAGGGGTTTTACCACGCTCAATCCAAGTGTTGGTCATGCGGACAATTGGCGGGTAATGGTAGTTGAGACAGCGGGCATTACCAGTAGGAGCTTCGCCTAATTTGCCAGCCGTTTCGCGGGAATGCAGTCGCCCAACCAAGACACCATCCTGAATCAGCTGAGTGGTGGTGGCTGGGGTGCCTTCGTCGTCGTAGAAGTAGCTGCCACGATGTCCCGGTGGTTCAGCTCCATCAAAAATTTGTAGCTCTGGGGAGCCAAACCGTCGCCCCAAGGTCATGACTTCCAAAATGTCTGGGTTTTCGTAGGCCATATCGGCTTCTGAGAGGTGCCCAAAAGCTTCGTGGACAAACAGCCCTGAGAGAATGGGGTCAATCACAACGGTATAGGTACCCCCTTTCACAGGTTGCAGCACCAACGCATCTACCGCTCTTTGAGCTGCACTACGAACTTGAGCATCAAGACCGAGTAAGTCTTCGTAGCCGCGTCGGGACCCTGTGGTTTCTCGCCCGGTTTGCACGGTTTCACCGTTGCGGGCAGTGGCGGCAAAGCGCATCTCCATATCCACCCAGGACTGCTCAATCAGCGTGCCTTCCGACGTAGCGAAGAGGATGCGTTGAGCGCTGTCTCCGTAGCGTACAGAAATAGTGGTGATTTGTGGGTCTACAGAACGCAAGATTCCGGCGTAGTAGTCACACAGATTTCTCTTCTGGTCTAAAGAAACATGACGTGGGTCTTGGCCTGTGAGTGGCAAGATACAGGTATCTTGAATCGGGTTGATTGGCGCGAGGATAGTTTCTTCGTCTCCCACCATGCGGGCAGCGGCGATCGCTTCTTCAATCCGCTCTGCCAGTCCTGAAAGCCGATTAAAGCTAGCAAAACCCCAACCGCCTTTATGGCAAGCTCTCACTTGTCCACCGATGGAAATGCCCTCACTCAAGCTTTCGATCTTGTCTCCCCGTAACAAGATGTCGGTGCCTTCGGCTTCTTCGAGGCGAATGGCGAGGTAATCTACCTGAGATCGGTAGCGAGCAACTAGGTCGGAGAGTAAGTTTTTGGCATCGGTGAGCAAGGTCGGCATGATGGACAGGGTTTGGGTAAACTAAATCCATTTTGCAATTAATTGGAGTCAGGCTGCTACTGTCCTTAGGAGTGCGACTAACACGCTCGGATGAATTTAGAGTTTGGTTCAACGGAGATTGACACCTAAGAGTTCGGTTCTACGTCTAGCTCGGATCGGCTGATACCGATAACCTGGTACTAGGCGAAGTGGAATTGAGCAGAATTCGCAGTCTCGGTGCCATGACGAGCTACTGCATTTGGAGGGCTAGAAAGTTGTGCATCAGTGGTTATTGCCAAGCTTAAGTGAAGTGTTAGCCCAGGCTGCTCCTCGTATCGGAGAAAAAGTTGCTGCCCCAGCAGCTGAGGTGGATGCTGTTGCGGTCATGTCAGCTGCTGAGATGGGGAGAAGTTACGGGTCAATTGCCAAGCAACGGGTACGGGCCGAACGGGAGTGGTGGGGTGCGATCGCCGCCCTGAATGTTTTGTTAGAAGCGACCTTACCAGAGCTGGCAGAACCCGTGGTGCTGGCTCCTGGCGTCCGTAAACAGCACATTAACAAGCCAGCTAAGCAAGGGGTGGTTTTGGCAGGGCCGTCCTGCATGTTGACCCAACCGACCCTGAATGCCCGTCTAGCTTCTTGGGTGTTTACGCCCAAAGCCCTGGATGCTTTTGCGTGGATGCCTTTCCAGTTGCTGCCTGCGGCCTCCAGTCAAGAAGCAACTGAGGTCCTGGACACAACTCCAGCGTTACCTGTCTTGCCTGGTGATCCTTTGGCAGCAGAACAATTTTGTTTAGTGTTAACCTCGGCGTTTAGCTTGGTGATGGTGTTGGGCGAAAAGCCCACTGGGGAACCCGCTTTTAGTTTTTCGTTTGATCCAGAAGTGGTGGAGAGTGCTTGGCGATCGCTACGACCTCGCGCTTTGCTCACCAGTCCTCAGCAGGTGGAACGGTTGGATGCTTTGATGACGGAGTTTGCACCGACTGCACCCCACTACAAGACGGTCATGCAGTTTAGCCAACTGATGTTGCAACATCTGCCCGATCCGATTGAGTTGGAAACGGAGGTTGTGGGTGCTTCTCACTGGGTGACTCATCCGTTTGATGCGGGAATGGAGCCTCTAGGTGCAGAGTCCTTATCTGAGTTACCTGAGGGAAGTACGACGACTGCATCAATGCCTTTAGAGGGTGAGCCAACTGTCGATCCAGTGGCTGAGGCAAAAGGTAATTTGGATGTGGAGTTGTTGCAGGCGATCGCTCATGAAGTGCGGACTCCCTTGACGACGATTCGCACGTTGACTCGGCTATTACTGAAGCGCAAAGATTTAGCGCCTGAGGTGCTGAAGCGGTTGGAGATTATCGATCGCGAGTGTAATGAACAAATCGATCGCTTTGGCCTGATTTTCCGAGCGGTGGAGCTAGAAACCTCGGCGGTGAAGCGTTCTCCCGTGGCTTTGGCTTCAACTTCTATTGACCAAGTGTTGCAGCAAAGTATTCCCCGTTGGGAAAAGCAAGCGAGTCTGCGGAATCTAACGCTGAAGGTGTTGCTGCCGCAGAAGATGCCGATGGTGGTGAGCGACCCGACGATGCTGGATCAAGCGTTGACAAGTTTAATTGAGCGCTTTACTCGGAATCTGCCCAGTGGTAGCCACATTCAGGTGCAGGTGATGTTGGCGGGAAGCCAGTTGAAGCTACAGTTGCAGTCTGAGTTGCGATCGCAGGCTGACCAACCCTGTCATACAAGTCATTCGGCGCGATCGGCTTTGAAGTCGATTGGGCAGTTGCTAATGTTTCAGCCGGAGACGGGGAGCCTGAGCTTGAGTTTGGGTGTGACGAAGAATTTGTTTCAGGCTTTGGGGGGCAAGTTGATTGTGCGGGAGAAGCCTCAGCAAGGGGAAGTGATGACGATTTTCCTACCTTTGGAGGTGAGTCACTCATAAATTATCCTCTGCTGGGAATCCGATCCTTGGGGGCACTCGCCCCCAAACCCCCGCTGAAGGACGGTTGCGTCCCTCAGACTCCCTCCAAACGAAGCTAAATGTGGGTGTTTCGGGTCTTGGCTATTAGCTTTTGTTTTCTAACTTCTGACTCCTGACTCCTACCTTCTCACTCCTCTCTCCTCACTTTTTCATCCTTCCTCCCTCATCCTTCCACCGGCGCTCTATAAATCGG
>DATNPE010000241.1:0-3506 GCA_036703355.1 Allocoleopsis sp.
ACTCAGCAGAAATTGCAAGGCAGGGCGATCGCCTTGTTGCGCCAATGCCATGGCGGACTCTGCCAAGGCCCCATGCTGAGCCGCAGGCAAGTTGAGCCAATCTACCCAAGCAGGTGCCTCTTGCCCAGCGACCTGCCCATACAACGTCACCGCATGAATCCCCTGTGGCGCTAAAGCTTCTAGTAAAGCTGAGACGGTGGTGACGACTGCAGCTTGACTGGGTGCTTCACTAGTTGGAGTTGCCGCAGCATTGGCTGATTTAGAGATGACACTGCAAACCAGGTGCAGCGTCGATTCTTTTAGCTCTGCCTCTACCTGGACTTGATCAGCGGCGAGGGGTTGATTTAGGAGACGAGCGATCGCTTGCACATCGCCCCAACGCGCCCACTCCTTCAGCATCTCGTCCGGCGGAGTCAGGTCAACTCGTAACCGCCAATCGGGACGCGGCTCGCCGCTAACTTGGCTAAAGACTAAGGCATCACGAAACCTGTCTAGCTCCAAGTCCCGCAACTTCTGGGCGATCGGCTCAGCTAGCGTTGCTGGGTCAGGACTGTAGGGGGATTCACAAATAATCCACAGCCGTCGATTGCGGTGTTGGTTGTCAGTGGTGGCATCTGGTGTGCAAGGCAAAGATTTTGCTGTCACCTCGACCGCAACCCCCATTGCCCCCAGCGTCTCACTCAAGTAGCGAGCGATCGCATCTGGTTTTCCTTGTTTTGCCAGGGTGCGGTTCGGCACCAATAAGGCGGTGCTCGCTGTCGTAGTTGCCCGCGCCGGGGAACCAGCAGGGCCAGGAGTCGTAGGAGCTGGCGAGCGAGGGAGTGCTGCGGGAGTGCTGGGGGGACGGGTTGATTGGCGACTTGTAGGAGGATTGGTTGTGACGGCAGCCGCCGCAGAGCCAGAGCGAGACCGCAGTGGCGGTTGGTGGAGAGAAAAACTAGCGAGATCGGGGGGTGGCGGCTGTAGCTGCTTGAGCTGTTCTAGATGGCGATCGAGCTGGTTGAGATAGATTGGCTCTGACCAATTGGGGCGATCGCTGCCAAAGCCACGCCCATAGAGAAAGATTTGATAAATCGGATGGGGATCGGGGGGGAGGAGAGCGGCCAAATCTGCTTGGGCCAGCGCTTCTACAACGCGACTCATGACAACGGCTGAGTCAGGGGATTGGGGGCCTTCGCACAGAATATGGAGGAGATTGCCCCGAAATCTCACCTGCACTCGCACGCCATGCAAATTGATGGCGCGGAGAGCCCACTGTGTGATCACGGCCTGACGACCTGTAGCCCGTTCATTTACATTCAACATCAAAGCCCCGACCCGTTGGATTAATTCAACTGAGCAGATCGCCCCTTACGAATAGCACACCCTGGTCTGGTTAAACCCCTAAGTCTGGTTAACCTTTAAGACAGACGCGATCGCTCCCAGAAACGCTATACTGACGAAGACTATCTCATCCTGAGACGCTGTGCAAACATCAGCTTATGTCTTCTCCGACAGGAGCAATGCTAAGCTCCGCCAAAAGCTCAGGCTCGGTAAGAAAGCTTTACAACTGGTCTGTCGTCTCGCTGAAGTAGGGTGAACTTTGACGCAGCGTAGCACAGCCAGTCAGACGCCTCAACTCACAATTTCACAACTTAGACTTAAACGCTTGATTTCAGTTTGCAGGGCCTTGCTATGCCATCCACCTCAAGTCGAACTAGAACTCATCGCTCGAAACTCAGCCCTGATCCTTGGCTCAGTCTCGCCACTGTTCCTTTACTGGCGGCCTTGTTAAGCGGTAAAGCTCTGGCGGAATGGGTGCAAGAGCTAGGGGAAATGAGTGAGGAAGTTTTTCGGGGCGATCGCTTACCTACGATAGATTTCCCGACCCCCCATCCTGCTAATTCCGAAATTTCTGACTAACTTTAAGTCACTCGAATTTGCTACTATTTTTTAGCTCTGAATCTAACGAGTCCTGGTTGTACTAGCTAGGATTCAGTCCCGATCCATCCTTGAGACTTGATCTCAAAGATTGGTGAGGTAGATCTCTATCACTGCTCAAAGCTGATTTTGCCAACTGCTTGAGTAAGGCCAGAGATCTAGGTAACAGAATCAAGCGAAACAAGCAAAAAATTGGGGCAGAGTCAGGCTTTATTGACGCTGAACCCCCCAAAATTAGAGCTTAACCCATAAAATTGTTGAGTATTTTAACTGAGCTGGAACAGACTCTATGAGTTCAACCTTCCATTCGTCAGATGATGCCTACAGCTCTGTGGCCATGTCGGCACCAGAGGCATCACAAACAATGGCTGTGAGCCCTACCTCAGAGCTGTTTCCGCATCAAAAACCGCCCTTTCCACTCCGCGAACGCCTGAAAGTCGTAGAAGACTTGTGGGAGTCCGTATTGCAGCAGGAGTGCGGGCAAGAACTGGTGGATTTGCTCAACCAGTTACGGGCGATGTGCTCACCAGAAGGCCAAGCCGCCAATACCCTAGAAGCAGAAGTATTAAAAGTCATCGAAAAGCTGGACCTGAACGAAGCGATTCGAGCGGCACGGGCGTTTGCGCTGTACTTTCAGCTGATCAATATTGTTGAGCAGCACTACGAGCAGCGGGGTCAGCAACAACAGTATCGAGCGGCCTATGAGGGCGGAAGTTCCCAAAATAGCGATCGCGCTCAAGAATTGATTGCTTCCTTGATGGGCGAACGCACCGAAGCGCCAGCAGCAGAGCCACAACTGGATTTACAAGCGAATCTGCTAGAAAAGAGCCTGCAAGAAACGCCGCCGCCCCGCCGCGAGATGGGTACCTTTCACGGGCTGTTTCCCAAGCTGCGAGAACTAAACGTCCCGCCCCAGCACATTCAAAGATTGATTGACCAGTTAGATGTGCGGCTTGTCTTCACCGCCCACCCCACCGAGATTGTCCGCCACACCATTCGCGACAAACAGCGGCGAATTGCCAAAATTCTGCGCCAGCTCGATCGCATTGAAGAAAGCGGTAATGCTGCCAACCTCGTCTCTTCCTGGGAACTAGAAGCCCTGCGAGAACAACTCACCGAAGAAATTCGCCTTTGGTGGCGCACCGATGAGCTGCACCAGTTCAAGCCCACGGTCTTAGATGAAGTGGACTACACGTTGCACTACTTCCAAGAAGTGCTGTTTGACGTGATTCCCCAGCTCTACCAACGCTTCAAGCGTGCCCTGGATACCTCATTCCCTCGGTTGCGTCCGCCTCAACACAGCTTTTGCAAATTTGGCTCCTGGGTGGGGTCAGACCGCGATGGCAACCCGTCGGTTACGCCTCAGATTACCTGGCAAACCGCTTGCTACCAGCGCAACCTAGTCCTGGAAAAGTATCTCCAGTCGGTGCGGCGGTTGACCAACTTACTCAGCCTCTCCTTGCATTGGTGTGATGTCCTGCCTGACCTACTGGAATCTCTAGAGCAGGACCAGATGCAGCTGCCTGATGTTTACGATCGCTTGGCCATTCGCTATCGCCAAGAACCGTATCGTCTCAAGCTCGCCT
>DATNPE010000242.1:0-3773 GCA_036703355.1 Allocoleopsis sp.
CCACAGGTAACTGCTCTACAGGGATCTTTTGCATTAGCAGTTGAGCCAAGGCAGGCGATCCAGTCGTCATGGTCGAGACAAACTGGAGGACAGGACTCTTAAGCAAAGCAGTGAGTCCTTGGGTGGTGGCCATCTGGAAAGTATATTGATCGATGATTTTGGCTGCTGCCACGGTGCGGGCTTCGCGATCGCGTAGAAACCGAGCTAACCGCAATTGCTTGGCAGGGGCGATCGCTTCGACCAACCCCAGAGAGAGGGCATCGATATTCCAGGCAGCTCGGTTGATTTGGCGATCGCCTGTGACAATGGGCAGCACGCGATCGCAGAACTCTCCTAATTGCTCAGCGCGGTACTGGGTGGCTTCTCGAATTGCTTTCTCCTTGGGGCGTTCTCCCCACTGCCAGTCATAGGGTGGAGACCATTCACGAATCGGGCGCAGGCGATCGACTTGGGAGACAATGACGATCGCAGGTAAATCGGCAATCTCAGTTTTGATCTCCTTGAGAAAATCCACATCCATTTGCAGAGCTGGGTCCAGAGCAGGCGTAATCAGCAGCAGGAGATCGGCAGTTGTGGCGTAGTCCAGTACTTGCTCTCGTAGCTCGGCATGATTAATTTGCTCGTAGCCTGGAGTATCCCACAGCGTCAAAGTTTCGCCTGTTTGAGCTTGCCAATGGTAGTTCTGAATTTGGTCAGTGCTGGGCAAAACATCTACTGCCGCCAACTCTGCTTGAAAGAGAGTGTTGATCAAGCTACTCTTACCTGCTCCAGTGCGCCCCACCAGCAGAATATTCACAGGTTTTTGCGCGACTGCTTCCGGTGATTCCGTTTGGGCCAGAATGTCGCGGAGGGTTTGAGTTTTGGCTTGCGGGAGGGTTGGTGTCTCTGTCGAGAAGGTTGCGGTGGGCAAAGTGTTGCCACTGTAGAGGGCGATCGCCTGCCGCCACAGATTTCGCAGTGCCGCTTCCCGCACCATTTGGCTTAAATTGACTAAAAGTTCCTGGGTGGCTTGGTTACTAGATTTTTGGCTGGCTTGTCGAGCTAGAGCCGCAGCAGGATTCAACAGCCACTGCGCCCAGCCCCAGACTTGCCACAGTTTACGCGCCGAAGGTTCCAGTTTGCGATACACTTCATAGGCTTGATACGCTTGCCCCACCGTCACTTGATTCAGGGCTGGAGAGAGCTTTTGCATCCACTGATCGAGGTCGTCTACAGTGCCACGAATTAGGTTGTAGGCTTGGGGCACGTAGATGTTGAGCAGGGGATATTTGACATCTGGATAGTAGATGTGGGCGATCGCTGTAACCAACTGCTGACAACGGTTCCAGAAAGTTTGCCAATCTTCCCAAATCGGGCGATCGCTTTGAGCTGCTTGCAACACTTCCTGAAAAGCGGCTTCTGCTTTACTCACCGTTCCGCTCCCTTCTGGTAGCTTGACAGCGGTATCTGAAGAAGATTCCAGTTCGGCACTTACCTCTGCCATCACGGCTTCTAGTTGCTCTACCGCAGGTCGAGTCCACTGCACCAACAACCACCGCCAAGCGACCAAACCGAGGGTGAATACCGCCCAAATCCAGTTGAGATGCCACTCATGAATTTGCACGCCAGCGGCGATCAGCAGAAACCCCACAATGCTGGCGATCGGAAGGGCTAAGACCACCCACTGCCACAACTGTAATCGCACCATTGCTCTACGCCTGCCTCGACTAGACTGCTGAGTTCAACCTTAACTGTCGGTTCTGGTCGCAGTCTACTGTCTTCAGGATGTCTCCAGGAGAAACGGTGGCATGCCTGTTACAGTCAGAAGGGGCCAGTTTAGGGAAGCGTGGTATCGAGCGGTATGAATCGAGGTTGGGTTTATCGAGAACAGGTGACTCGCGCCCAAGCGGGCTTGACTGTGTTGCAGTACTACACCCAACACTACCGCCACTCCAGCCAAGCAGAATGGCAAGAACGAATTACCGCTGGGCAAGTTTTGTTGAATGGGCAACGAGTTACAGCTGAGACGCAGTTACACCCCGGACAATCTTTGGCTTATCACCGTCCCCCTTGGCAAGAACCAGAGGTGCCGCTAAATTTTGAGGTGCTGCACGCAGATCCAGACTTGCTAATTGTCGCCAAGCCTTCTGGTCTGCCTGTTTTGCCAGGTGGAGGTTTTCTGGAACATACCTTGCTGTGGCAACTGCAACAACGCTATCCCCAAACAGACTCCGTCCCCATTCATCGCTTGGGTCGAGGCACCTCAGGTTTGATGTTGATTGCGCGATCGCCCTTAGCAAGAGCCAACTTGAGCCAGCAAATGCGCGATCGCCAAATTCGTAAAATGTATCGAGCGCTGATTGGTCCTGCCCCAGGGTTAGACGAGCAGTTCACCATTACTCAAGCGATCGGCAAAATTCCCCATCCAGATTTAGGATATGTCTACGGTGCCACCCCCGATGGATTCTTTGCTCACAGTGATGGCCGTGTGATTCAACGCCAGCCTGAAAGCACCTTGCTAGAAGTCGCGATTCAGACAGGACGACCGCATCAAATCCGGATTCATCTGGCTTCCATCGGTTATCCTCTGCTCGGTGATCCGCTTTATGCACCTGGAGGTGTACCGATCCTGCCACCCCCAACCAGCACCGAGAAATTACCTGTCCCCGGAGATTGTGGTTACTATCTCCATGCTTATCAGCTCGCCTTTACCCACCCCAGAACGGAACAGCTGGTTCAGTTTGTTTGTCCGCCGCCTGTGGAGTTAAGGGAAAGATGAAAGCAGGAGAGTGCTGGGTGCTGAGTGCTGAGGATGAGCGGGTTGTAGTTTTTGCTGATACCGCTGGGTAGGGGCAAGGGGTATCAGCCAGTTTTAGATCTGTCATAAGGCAGATACCTTTTATACCGATTTAGCACGATGATATAGATGTGTGAGGAGCAAGATTAGAAGTGAAAACCCCTGGAGTCGAAACACGGACAGACGCCCAGGGGTTTTTCCATGAGGGCCAGTTTTGCAACCGGAACATCTACACTAGAGGGTTGTTTCCGTGGCAAAACCAGTTTAAGAGAGTCATGCCGAGTTATTTTCGCCCTCATATTGAGGCTCTGGCGGGTCATCATCCCAGCCCGTACCTGCAACCCAGTAGCCCCATCATCAAGCTCAATAGCAACGAAAATCCCTATCCCCCTTCACCCACCATTGCAAAGGTTCTACAAAATCTCGATTTAGAATATCTCCGGCGTTACCCAGATGCTCACGCCAATGAGTTTCGCCAAGCGATCGCGGCAGTCCTCAACGTTCCGATGGATTGGATGATTGTCGGGAATGGTTGTGATGAGTTGCTGCATGTGGTGATGCGAGCTTGTGCGGCAGGAAAACGGCAGGTGGTTTACCCGACTCCTACCTATATGCTGTATCCGCTATTAGCAGAGATCCAAGACGCAGCACGAGTTGAGATTCCTGCTGAGCCAGAGGACTGCTTACCCATTGAGGCGATCGCAGCTGCTAATGGTGTCGTCACCTTAATTCCGTCTCCCAACAGCCCCTTTGGACATGGCATAGCGATCGCAGATTTACGAGATCTCGCCGCTAGATTAACCGGAGTCTTGGTGATTGATGAAGCCTATGTAGACTTTGCTGAAGAGACAGCACTACCCTTGGTCAAAGAATTCGAAAATGTAATCATCCTTCGCACGCTCTCTAAAGGATATTCTTTGGCAGGTCTACGCCTCGGCTTCGGGATTGCTCACCCTAACCTGCTAAGCGGCTTGTTTAAGGTGAAGGATAGCTACAA
>DATNPE010000243.1:0-7179 GCA_036703355.1 Allocoleopsis sp.
GTCTTGCGGGACTCAAGATTTTGTGCTAAGGCTAGGAGAGATGAGCTGAAGGGAAGGGGAAGAGGCAGTAGTAGACCCGCTGGGAGGCAGGCGAGAAGTGAGACTAAGAGGGCGATTCTTTTGAGGCGCATAAGCTGAGGAGTTGAATCAGGACATCGTACTTTGGCAAGCAGAAGGGTGAGCGATTGTATTACTGTGGGGGCTTTGGTGCTTGGCTTGCGCTTGGTTGCATCAGGCGATCGCTCCATTGCTTGAGGATTTGGGCTTCTGTAGCTGAGAGAGAATTGAGCAAATCGAGGAAGATCGGTTGGTTCTCAGGAGTGCCAGCATTCTGGAGGGCGGTGGCTAGCGCGTCATACCAGAGGCCGTTTTCTGCATAGAGGTTGGCTCGTTTCTGGGCATTTGGTTCTGCGGCTAGTTGTTGCTCTAGCTCTGGGCTGGGCTGCACCACTTGCATTGCCGCACTCACGATGACCGGAGACGAGCGATCGCACTGCAACACCACTTGCCAGATATAACCACCCGGTGCCAGCTCCGGTTGCTCGGTGGGGAGTGAGAACTGCATTACCCCTAGTTGGCTCTGCATCTGCGTCTTATACAGCCGTTGCCCATTGGAGCGGAATAGGCGAAACTCTAGCGGATAAGCTTCGCGATCGGGCACATACCAGGCAAACCTGGGCCGCTTTGCTGTCGTCAATCCCACATGGCTGTTGGGCACTAAAGCCGCCAATTGACCCGGAGCATTCGCAGTGCAACCTCCTCTGGTGATGGTCGTGCCCGTCGTTTTAGGGGCCGAAGCTTTTTTCGGGGGCACATATTTCGCCAGAGCCGCAGGCGACAGAATCAGCCAGAAACCCAGCACTAAACCCACAAACCGTTGCGATCGCTGCGCTAGAGACCGTTGGAATTGATGCGTCATTGCCGCAATTCTCCCAATTTTTGTGTTTACGATAAGCTAAACGCTGTAGACATACTAGGGTTTTGGTCACAGTTTGAGTTTGCGGGAAAGCGCAATCTTCCTACCGCCACCACCTTTTTTGCTGCGGCCAGCTTAACTCGCACACCATTCCTTTGGGATTGTTTGGGTAACGCCGAAAGCTTCCTCCCAACTGCTTCGCCAAGTTTTGCGCCAGTTGCGTCCCCATTCCAGCACTAGAAGATTTGAATTTGCGCGTAGGAAGTTTGCGAGAGAGAGTGTGTTCTGGCCTCTCTGCTACTATTCCAGCCAGCCCTTGCCCGTTATCCGTTACCCGAATTACCTGCTGGTTGCCTTCTTGCTGGCAGATTACCGTTAATCGCGTTGCCCCTTCCGCGTATTTGCCCACATTGCACAAAGCTTCTTCTAGGAACCGACAGAGAGCTCGCTTGTGCTCTAAGCGGAGGTGCTGCGTGTCTAAAGGCTCAAATTGCACAATCTTGAATTTAAGATGGCGGAAATGGGGCAGATTTCGTTCCAGGGTGTTGGTATACACCTTGTAGAGCAGTTCGTGGAGTGGTGCTTGCAAGGCAAATTCAATCTCTCCACCCAACTGCAGATTCCCTGCCTCGTCAAATACTTTGCGCTGAGCAGAGCCAAAAATGGCATAAATCTCCTGCTTCATCCGCTGCAAATCGGAGAGCAGAGGCGAGGGCTGGTCTTTGGCTTGTTCTTCGCGCAACACTTTGCTGAGCAGTTGCAACGGCTCGCTGTGAATGGCATCAAAGATTTGTTGAATCACGAACTGCCGCTCTTCTAGGCGCGATCGCAACTCCTGTTCATGGCGGTAGAACAAGGCGGCGGTCAACCCTGCTCCATTCAGCACCAGTCCCAACAGTGCAGGCACCAAAGGAATCCACCAACCCAACAGAATTGCGCCATAACTGAGGCTAATTAAGCTGCCACTTGCCACTGCTAAAGCCAAAAGCAAATACCCTGGCGATCGCAACCAACGTCCCAAACTGATGCCAATTACACCCCACCCAACAATCCACAGATACTCCCAGCCTTCACTCCAAACTTGGAGTAACGGACGACTATCCAACACCGCACTGGTAATCTGGCTGATGGCATGGGCTTGCATCTCCACTCCGTAAATACGCCCCGGATTGATTCCCGCGATCGCCCCGGAACTCGCCAAATCCTTGGCACTAAACGACATCACCCCAATCAGCACCATCTTTCCCCGTAGCCACTCCGGATCTACCTGCCCTACCTGGATCTGATCTAGGGAGAGTACCCGAAATGGCTGTGGCCCACTGCGAACATTGAGTAGAGTTTGATTGCCCCCTGCATCCGCTTGGACATATCCTCCGGTATTGGGTTGAACCCGTGTCAGTTCCACCGAGCCAAACCGCATCGCTTCCGGATCTTGGACTCCATTGTTGAGCTCAATACCTTTGGTTGCCAGATAGGCTTCTGCCAAGCGAATCGTGAAGGAGAAGTGATATGCTTCCTGGCGATCGTGCGCTCCCAGGAGACTGCGTCGTTGATAGCCATCTGCATCGAGCACCACATCCGCGAACCCCACTTGTTCGAGCGGTAACGCTGGGGGAGGAGCCACAGTAAAGCCACTGCGATCTGGTAAAGCGATCTCAGCACCGATTACATTGGTTTGGGTGCGAAAGATAGATGCTAAAGCGGCATGTCCTGGTTCTACAGGGATATCCCGCACGATATCTAAACCGATAACTGCAGGCTGATAGATTTGCAACCGATTAATCAGCTCGGCAATCACACCATCGGGAATGGGATAGGTTTTAGCCCGTTGGATATCTGTTTCTGTAATCCCTACAATCACAACACGCTCATCAGTCGGTTCGGAGGGGCGCGATCGCAACAGTTGATCCAGCACCACCGATTCTAAAAACTGCAATCCTCCCGTCAGTCGAGCTAAAATGACCCCTGCAATTACCAGCAACCCTGGCAGCGCACTTCTCCGCCAGATTTTGAGTTCAGCTCGCAGAGGTTGCCAAAGTCGGTAGCCCACTAGTCAATTAGTCCTACTTCTCTGGCTCGCAATTCCGTCTGAATCCGCAGATTCTTGTCAGTGTCAGGATAGACTTCCAAGACATCCCGGATTTTGTTCCAATAATACTGCACCGTCCGCTCGGAGATATTCATTCGCTTCGCGATCGCTGTATCCTGTAGACCCTCTTGGAAAGCCAACTGCAACACCTCTAGCCATTTTGCATTCAGTTGCAGTCCATTCCGAATCTCTCTAGGTGTATAGGTGCGCTCCCGTAGTGACCAATCCACCATTTGCAATAGCTCTTTGATGGGTAGGCCTTTATCCACGATCGTGAAGCCTCCTTGGTGGTTGTCGATCGCAGGTTTCAACCACACCAGCGTCCGGATGTGAGCACTTTGAACCACTAAGTTTTGGGTGGGATAGCGTTCCATCAGCACTTTGAGGAGCTGTAATCCTGCATGTGCTTGTGCTGTGGCTCCCGCTGTCTCTGGCATCACCAAATCTACAATCACCAGATTCGGTTGAGTCGCTGCCACTTGCTCTAACGCCGCTTGAGCATTATGAGCAGTAATAATGGTGGCTTGCGGATATTCCTGCTGCAAAATATGCACCGTGCCACCCAAGACAGATTCATGGTCATCAACAATCAAAAAGGTGGGCTTGGTAATTTCCGGTAAGGGTGAGCGCATGGTCAATTGCCTTTTAACTCTAGCAGGTAATTCGTTACGGCTGAGCCGACAGCTCAGGGATAGAAGCCTCTCTCAATGAGAACGAATCTTCAATTAGAGAGAGCAATGTTGTCAATAGTTCTGTCCCAGCATAAAGGAAATCAGTGGGTCAGAGACTACGCTCCGCAGCCAAACGCTATAGCAGACATCAACAATCATGATTGCGGGAAAGCGCAAACTTGACCCATTCCAGAACTCATTGGCAGCTTATTGGATTGAGGTGCCATCTTTTTAATTGCTGTGACGACCTACAAAAGTTAGATTCTAGGAGATAAATTGGCCTCTCTACTACGCCTAAAGAGGGAGATCATCAGCCTGTAAAACTTCAAAGAGATCGGGATAGGACTGGGCGATCGCAGGGTTAAACGACCTGGTATCTTTCCCACTTTCATCTCTGGCTTCGAGGGCTCTACTTTTTCTCACCGCTCAACTGAGGCAAAAACTGCTGAACGGCGAACTATTCTGCCTCACCAATTAACGTAAACGCAGCCCAATCGAATGGACTGGGACGATCCTGCATCGTTGTTAACATCGCCTGTCGCAGTGCTTGTGCCTTATCTGAATGTTGCTTCAAATTCTCATAGAAGGCAATCATCAACTGTGCAGTTGCATCATCTGGAACTGACCAGAGAGAAACAACCACACTGGGAACTCCCGCAGAAATAAATGCACGTGATAATCCAACAACTCCATCTCCTGTGATTCGTCCTCGCCCAGTTTCACAAGCACTGAGTACCACCAACTCTGCCTGCAACTGCAAGTCTAAAATCTCGCTAGCCGTCAACAGTCCACTGTCATTACCCGAAGGAGCCAGCGCGATCGCTCCGGGCACGCCTATTCCTTCTAGGGATACATACTCTCCCTGGCTGCCGTATTCTAGTAACCCATGAGTTGCTAGATGGATGATTTGAGCTTGAGGTAACTTCTGTTTGATCGATGTTTTCGTTGCCTGACTGCCTGTAATGGCGATCGTATTTAACAGTTGAGCCACCTGGTGGGCTTCCTCCTCTGCATTGGGAAGCTCAGCCAGTTGCTCCGGTGGCTGCCCTGGTGCAGTAGATACCATCGGCATGACTGGATTGCCCACAACCAGGGGAGAAGCTGGTTTACGTCCTTGGGCTTGTTGCCGTTGCTGATGAGTTAAGCCAAGTACCTGAATTGCAGGTGCGGACAAGATAGTATGACGCTCGATCAGATATTGACCGTTCTTATCTTGTAAGGCAGGGAAAGGGACCAAGAAGAGAGCTTCCTGGGGAATAAAGATCACCCGATCCTTGGGGTCAGTGGGCAGCAGGTCTGCGATCGGTTCAATTAAGAGGCTATGCAATCGTTGCAGAGCACCATTTTTCTTGACATCTTGGCTAGGGGTGGTTGAAGGGGGTGGTGTGTCAGGAAAGGTCAGTTGTTTATGGCGATTTCCAGTTCCAGATTCTGCGCTGACCGATTGGATCAGCTGCTTACAGGCAGGGTGCCCATTCAGACACCGACTAGCATCGACGAGTTTAGATAGGGTCACGTCCTGCTGCCACAAAGGTTTCAGGTCAACTTGCCGGAAGGAAATCTGCCCAGAGGGACTCACGACCCAGATATAGAGGTCTTGCTCTCGACTCCGCTGCTTACCGCGAAACTTAAAGTCATCATCAATGACGATCGCATACTCAACCAGGGTCGCGTTCTGCTGTCGAGCAATTTGCTTGAGTTGGGCAATGGTGGGGGTCTGGTCGTGGCTATCAATTGATTTTTGATTATTTTGCTGAACAACTCTGCGAGATAACAGCTCGACAAAAGCACGAGCGCGTCCCTGTTCAGAAATTTCCAATGCTGCTTCTGGTTGATTTGCCGCAATCAAAACTTGTTGCAATAGGTTGTAGGTTTGGACTTGGGTATCAAAGATTGAAACCTTGTAGGTGTCGCTCAGCCCTGGGCGGACGCTATCGAGCAACTTGGCTGCAGCCCGAAGCTGGGTTTCTGCCTCTGTTAACTTGCCTGCCTCAAATAGGGTATGTCCCAAATTATTCAGGCTCCTGCCTTCTAATTGAGGATTACCAATGGTTCGGACGATATTCAGGCTTTGCTGCGAAAATTCCACAGCTTTTGAGTAGTCTCCCTGGTCTTCATAGGCAATGCTCAGACTGCCTAGAGCTTCTGCTTGGCGCTGGCGTTGCTGGGTCTGTTGGGCGATCGCTAAACTCTGCTGGTAATATCCGATCGCTTTCTCAATTTCTTTTTGGGAGTGATACACAGAACCCAAGTTGATCAGGATGCTGGCTTGACTGAACTGGTTTTCGTTGGTTTTGGCCAGGGCTAACCCCCGTTCCAAAGCTTTGATGGCATCATCGGATTGACCCAAGTTGGCGTAGAGAGCACCCAGATTGCTCTGAGCTACCGCTTCTCCCTGGCGATCGCCTGTTTGTTGAGCCAGCTTTAGGCTTTGCTCGTAAGCAATTTTGGCATTGTCATAGTCCCCTACAACTTCAAGTGTATTCCCAAGATTGAGTAGTACCTGTCCCAACCCTTGGCGATCGCCCAATGTCCGCATTAGTTTCCCGGCTGTCCTGTGAGCATCAATGGCTTTGCTGTAATTACCCAAACTCGCATAAGCCAGTCCAAGATTCCCCTGAGCTTCTGCTTCCATCCTTGTGAGGTTTAAATCTTGAGCAATCGGCAGCAGCACTTCAAAGGTGGCAACTGCCTCTTGGTAGCGCTCCATCAGGACATAGGTAGCTCCTATATTGGTCAGTGCGGACGCTTCTCCCTGACGATCCTGAAGCTGTTGATATTGAGATCGGGCTGCTTGCCAGGATTTGAGTGCATCCTCCAGTTTTCCTGCCTGGTACTGTTGATGCCCCTGTTGGAGCAGTTGATCTGCTTGACGATTCTGATTCGGTTGCTGGATCAAGGGTGAGGAGGAGGGAACAGAATTAACCGCAACGACAGGCAGCACGGGCAGGCACAGAAGCACTGCGATCGCCCCTCCCCAAACTCCTTTGCTTCTCTCTTTGACCGTTTGCTGGTTCATCGTTTTGACAGGTGGAAGACTTGACCTATTGCGAGTTTTACCTCGCTCCTCTATCCAGCAGTTTTAGGATTAAAGTGTTGTTGGCTTTGGTACCACCTACTGTATTACTAGCATGGTGACTGTGATGGAGGGAGACTAACTAGAGAATAATGCTTCTCTATGGTTGCTACATTGAAGCTACAAAATCTTTTTAGCCTGCTGCAAGGTTTGCCCGTACAAGCTTCTCTGTTCATGCCCCCCCACCTGTTGTCTCTTGTTACTCCTTACCAAAACTAGGAGCTTTGTCAACATTAGGTACATCGTCGAGTAGTTTGAGAATTTGTTCTTCGTCAATAACCGTTGTGCAAGAGAGATTAGCAGCAACAGGAGAGGTATTTATGTTGTTGGCAGAGCGGTTCAGACGCCTATTCGGAACAGAAACAGAGGCGATCTCGGAGAGCGTGCATATTGAGCCTTGACCTTGGGCAATCTCTGTTGGGGTAGG